>CAZUYG010000070.1:0-9775 GCA_964624265.1 uncultured Candidatus Odyssella sp. | reverse complement strand
CGATGTCGGCCGTCACGTCCTGGCCGCCGATGCCGAGCGTCGGCCGCGCGATGCGTCCGGTGGTGAGCGCCGCGCGGACGACCGCGCCGACCATGTTCGACGGGATCGCGAAGCCGATGCCGACGCTGCCGCCCGAGCGCGAGAGGATCGCGGTGTTGATGCCGGCGAGCTTGCCGTCGAGCGTGACCAGCGCGCCGCCGGAATTGCCCGGGTTGATCGGCGCGTCGGTCTGGATGAACGAGCGGAAGTCCGCGATGCTGACCGAGGTGCGCGCGATGGCCGACACGATGCCGCTCGTGACCGTCTGGCCGACGCCGAACGGGTTGCCGATGGCGAGCACGAGATCGCCCACCTCCACCTCGTCGGAATCGCGCAGCTCGAGATAGGGCAGCTTCTCGCCCTTGGTGTCGATCTGGAGCACCGCCAGATCGGTCCGCTCGTCGGATAGCAGCAGCTTGGCGGTGAAGGTGCGCTTGTCGTTGAGGATGACGTCGATCGTCCCGCCGCTCTTGACCACGTGATGGTTGGTGACGACGAGGCCGTTCTCGCGCAGGATCACGCCGGAGCCCACCGCGCCGTTGTCGGGCCGCTGCTGCCCCTCGTCCTGGCCGAAAAAGCGCCGGTAGAACGGATCGGCATAGAGCGGATTCTGCGCCTGCTGCTGCGGCGCGCGGATGCGGATGTTGACGACGGCCGACGCCACGCGCTTGACCACCGGCGCGAAAGAAAGGCGGATCTGCTGCTGCGACTGCGGCACGGTGACTTCGGCGCGCGCGGCCAGCGGCGCCGAAAATGCGAGAACGAGGGCCAGGGCGGCGCTACGCGCGATCATCGTTCGAGCCTCCGGAAATAAAGGGCCTATCGTCCGCCCGCGACCGGGCGGACGCGCCCTGTTTCTATAACGCAAATCGCGGCAAAAATTATGAGAACCGGTAACGAAAAAGCGGCCCTTTCGGGGCCGCTCTTCGTCGAAACCGGTGCCGGGCGCGCCTCAGGCGGCCGCGGGCTGCTCTTCCGCCTCCTGCTTCGCCTCGGGCTTGGGGCCGCTGTCGAGGCCCTTGGCCGCGGGGTCGCGGTCGACGAATTCGATCACGGCGGCGGGCGCGGCGTCGCCGAAGCGGAAGCCGGCCTTCATCACGCGCGTATAGCCGCCCTTGCGCTCCTTGTAGCGCTCGGCGAGCACCGTGAAGAGCTTGTCGGTGAGCTTGGCGTCCTTCAGCACGGAGAGCGCCTGGCGGCGCGCGTGCAGCCCGCCGCGCTTGCCGAGCGTGATCAGCCGCTCGACGATCGGGCGGAGATCCTTCGCCTTCGGCAGCGTCGTCGAGATCTGCTCGTGCTTGATGAGCGCCGCCGCCATGTTGGCGAACATGGCTTTGCGGTGCGGCGTGGTGCGGTTCAGCTTGCGGCCGCGGAGACGGTGGCGCATTTCAGACTCCAGAATTCATTGGCGGACGGCGTTGCCGGCCGCGGGCCTCAGTACGGTTCCTCGAGACGCTTGGCCAGATCCTCGATGTTCTCGGGCGGCCAGCCGGGGATTTCCATGCCGAGATGCAGGCCCATCTGCGCCAGCACCTCTTTGATCTCGTTGAGCGACTTGCGGCCGAAGTTCGGCGTGCGCAGCATCTCCTGCTCGGTCTTCTGAACGAGATCGCCGATGTAGATGATGTTGTCGTTCTTGAGACAGTTCGCCGAGCGCACCGAAAGCTCGAGCTCGTCGACCTTGCGCAGCAGATTGCGGTTGAAGGGCAGATCGCCCTCTTTCTTCTCCGCCGTGATCTCCTTCGGCTCCTCGAAGTTGATGAACATCTGGAGCTGGTCCTGGAGGATGCGCGCCGCATAGGCGACGGCGTCTTCCGGCGAAACCGTCCCGTTGGTTTCGAGCGCGATCGAGAGCCGGTCGAGATCGGTCTGCTGGCCGACGCGGGCGTTGTCGACCTTGTAGGAAACCTTGCGGACCGGGCTGAAGATCGCGTCGATCGGGATCAGGCCGATCGGCGCGTCGGTCGTGCGGCCCTGGCCGGCGGGCACGTAGCCCTTGCCGTTCTCGACCGTGAGCTCCATGCGCACGTCGGCGGCCTTGTCGGCGTGGAACAGCACGAGATCGGGGTTGAGGATCTCGATGTCGTGCGGCAGCTCGATGCTGCCGGCCTTGACGTCGCCGGCGCCCTTGTGGCGCAGCGTCATCTTCTTCGGGCCGTCGCCGTGGAGGCGCAGCGCGAGCTGCTTGATGTTGAGCACGAGGTCGGTCACGTCCTCGCGCACGCCGGGAATCGACGAGAATTCGTGCAGCACGCCCTCGATCTGGATCGAGGAGACGGCGGCGCCCTGCAGCGACGACAGCAGGATGCGGCGCAGCGCGTTGCCCAGCGTCATGCCGAAGCCGCGCTCCAGCGGCTGCACGACGATGGTCGCCTGACGCTTGGGATCGCCGCCGGGCTCGGTCACCAGGCCCTTCGGCTTGATGAGCGCACTCCAGTTCTTCTGAATGACGTTCATGATCCTGTCTCGTCCTCCCGGCGCGGACGCCGGGTCTGATCGCGGGAAAATTCCGTCGGCCCGTCGGGCGGGCTCAGACGCGCCGCCGCTTGCGCGGCCGGCAGCCATTGTGCGGGATCGGCGTCACGTCCTTGATCGACATGATCGTGAAGCCGACCGACTGCAGCGCGCGCAGCGCGGATTCGCGGCCGGCGCCCGGGCCTTTCACCAGCACGTCGATCGTCTTGACGCCGTGCTCCATCGCCTTGCGGCCCGCGTCCTCGGCGGCCACCTGCGCCGCGAACGGCGTCGACTTGCGCGAGCCCTTGAAGCCCTGCGAACCCGCCGTCGACCAGGCGATCGTGTTGCCCTGGGCGTCGGTGATCGTGATCATCGTGTTGTTGAAGCTCGCGTTCACGTGCGCGACCGCGGTGCTGATGTTCTTGCGTTCGCGGCGGCGGACTCGCGCCGCGGGCGTCGCGGCGGCAGCGGCGGGTTTTTCGGCCATGGTTCCTCGAAAGGGCTCGCGCCCGGTTCTGTCGGTTGCTTCGGATTACTTCTTGGTCGCGATCTTCTTGCCGGCGACGGCGCGGCCGCGGCCCTTGCGGGTACGTGCGTTCGTGTGCGTGCGCTGGCCGCGGACCGGCAGGCCCTTGCGGTGGCGCAGCCCGCGATAGCAGCCGAGATCCATCAGCCGCTTGATGTTCATCGCGACTTCGCGGCGGAGATCGCCCTCCACCTTGTGCTCGCGGTCGATGATCTCGCGGATGCGCACCACCTCGTCTTCGGTGAGCTGCGAGACGCGCTTCGCGAGCGGCAGGCCCGCCTTCTCCACGATCCGGCCGGCGAGCGCCGGGCCGATGCCATGGATGTACTGAAGGGCGATGACCACCCGCTTCGCCGTCGGAATATTGACGCCAGCAATACGCGCCAAGTTGCGCACTCCTCTTAAGGTCTTACGTCGATGTTCGAGATCGCTTGCCGAGGGCCTCGCCCGCGCCATCCGCCGTGGATTTTGCGCAAACGCTAACTGGCCCCGGGAGCCCCGCTCCAAGAGCGGCGGGATTATAGGGGCCGGTCCTTATCTGTCAACGGCTTAGCCCCGGCCTACGATCGCCTCCAGCTGTTTTGTCACGTCGTCGATGGGCGCCATTCCATCCACGGATTTGAGGCGCCCGGCCTTCGCGTAATAGGGCAGAATCGGCTGCGTCTGCTCGCGGTATACGGTGATGCGCTTCTTCAGCGTCTCCGCGTTGTCGTCCGCGCGCACGGCGCCGCCGGCCGCCGCCGTCTCCCGCGCGCGCTTGTCGATGCGCGCGAACAGCGCCTGCTCGTCGACCTTCATTTCGATGATGTGATCGAGCTTCCAGCCGCGCTTTTCCATCATTTCGTCCAAGGACTTGGCCTGGGCCACCGTGCGCGGGAAACCGTCGAGCACGAAACCCTGCGTCTGCACGTCGGCCTGGCCGATGCGCTCGGCGATGACGCCCACCACCACGTCGTCGGGGACGAGCTGGCCGGCCTCCATGATGGCCTTGGCCTTCTTGCCGACATCGGTGCCGGCGGCCACGGCGGCGCGCAGCATGTCGCCCGTCGAGAGCGGGAGGACGCCGTATTTTTCCTTTAGCCGCGCTGCCTGCGTTCCCTTGCCGCACCCGGGCGGGCCCAGGAGGATCACGTTCATTTCTTGGCCCCTTTGAGCCGGGACTTCTTGATGAGGCCCTCGTATTGGTGCGCGAGCAGGTGCCCCTGGATCTGGGCCACCGTATCCATCGTGACCGAGACCGCGATCAGCAGCGACGTGCCGCCGAAATAGAACGGAATCGAGAAACTGCTGGTGAGCACTTCGGGCAGCGCGCAGACGAAGGCGAGATACGCCGCGCCGATCACCGTGATGCGCGTGAGCACGTAGTCGAAATACTCGGCCGTCGGCTTGCCGGGCCGGATGCCGGGAACGAAGCCGCCGTATTTGCGCAGATTCTCCGCGGTGTCTTGCGGATTGAACACGATCGCCGTGTAGAAGAAGGCGAAGAACACGATCATGAGCACATAGACGCTCATGAACAGGATCGAGCCGCGCCCGAAATAGACGTTGATCGCGTTGAGCCACTCCGGCCCCGCCCCGCCCTGGCCCGAGAAGCCCGACAGCGTGGCCGGCAGCAGCAGCAGCGAACTGGCGAAGATCGGCGGGATGACGCCGGCGGTGTTCAGCTTCAGCGGGATGAACGAGCTCTCGCCCGCGGTCATCCGGTTGCCGACCTGGCGCTTCGGATACTGCACGACGACGCGGCGCTGCGCGCGCTCGACGAAGACCACGAACGCGATCACGGCGATCGCGAACACCATGAACACCACGATCGTGATCGGCGAGAGCGAGCCCTTCCGGCCCATCTCGAAGATCTGGCCGAGATGCGCGGGCATGGTGGCGACGATGCCGGCGAAGATGATGAGCGAGATGCCGTTGCCGACGCCGCGCGCGGTGATCTGCTCGCCGAGCCACATCAGGAACATCGTGCCGCCGACCAGCGTGATGACGACGGTGGCGCGGAAGAAGACGCCCGGATCCGAAACCACGGCGCCGGTGCTGCTGGTCGCGGCCTCGAGGCCGATCGAGATGCCGTAGGCCTGCACCGCGCAGAGCACGACCGTGAGATAGCGCGTGTACTGGTTGATCTTCTTGCGGCCGGCGTCGCCCTCCTTGCGGAGCGCTTCCATCCGCGGCGAAACCGCCGAGAGCAGCTGGATGATGATCGATGCCGAGATGTACGGCATGATGTTGAGCGCGAAGATCGTCATGCGCTCGACGGCGCCGCCGGCGAAGACGTTGAGATAGCCGAGGATGCCCTGCGCCTGCTGGGCGAACAGATCGGCGAAGACCTGCTGGTTGATGCCCGGGATCGGGATGTAGGTGCCGAGGCGGTAGACGAGCAGCGCGCCCAACGTGAACCAGATGCGCTTCTTGAGATCCGTCGCCTTGCCGAAGGCGGCGAAGCTCATATTGGCGGCAACGCGGTCCGCAGTGGCCATGCCGGTTCCGATCTCGCGCTAGGGCTCGCCCGCGGCCGTCAGGCCGCGCGCTTCGACTTGGGCTTGAGCTTGCCTTCGGGCTTCGGCTTCTGCGGCAGCAGCGTGACGGAGCCGCCCGCCTTTTCCACCGCCGCCACCGCGCTCTTGGACGCGCGCGTGACCGTGATCTTGATCGCGGCCTTGATTTCGCCGTCGCCGAGCAGGCTGATGCCGTCGCGCGGATAGGTCAGCACGCCCGCGGCGACGAGCGCCGCGGCGTCGATCGGCTCGCCGGCCTTGAGCTTCCCGGCGTCGATGAAGGCCTGGATCTTGCCGACGTTCACCGGCGCGTATTCCGGCTTGAAGATGTTGACGAAGCCGCGCTTCGGCAGGCGGCGGAAGAGCGGCATCTGGCCGCCTTCGAAGCCGTCGATGCGCACGCCGGTGCGCGAGGTCTGGCCCTTCTGGCCGCGCCCCGACTGCTGCCCCTTGCCCGAGCCCAAGCCGCGGCCGAGCCGCGTGCGCTTCGTGTGCGCGCCAGGATTATCGCGAATCTCGTTGAGCTTCATGACGAAACTGCCTTTCCCTTCGCCCGGCGCGCCGGGCGCCCGCTTACTTAGGCAGCGGGCTCTACCTTTACCAGATGCTGCACTTTATCGACCATGCCGCGCACCGCCGGCGTGTCTTCGAGCACGCGGCAGCGGTTGAGCTTGTTGAGGCCGAGCCCCACGAGCGTCTGCCGCTGGTCGTACCGCCGGCCGATCGGGCTGCCGATCTGCGTGACCTTGATCTTTCCGCCTTTGGCCATGGCTATTCCTTCGCCTCTTTGGTCTCGGCCTGGCCGCGGCGGCCGATGATCTCCGACACCTTGCGGCCGCGCCGCGCCGCGATCTCGCGCGGCGACTGGATGTGCTGCAGCGCGTCGAACGTGGCCTTGATCATGTTGTGCGGGTTCGAGGTGCCGACGGACTTCGCGACCACGTCGTGGACGCCGAGGCACTCGAAGATCGCGCGCATCGGGCCGCCGGCGATGATGCCGGTGCCCGGCGGCGCCGCGCGCACGACGACGCGGCCCGCGCCGAAGCGGCCTTTCTGATCGTGGTGCAGCGTGCGGCCTTCGCGCAGCGGGATGCGGACCATGTGCCGCTTGGCCTGATCGGTGGCCTTGCGGATCGCCTCCGGCACTTCGCGCGCCTTGCCGGTGCCGTGGCCGACCTTGCCCTTCTGGTCGCCGACGACGACGATCGCCGCGAAGCCGAAGCGCTTGCCGCCCTTGACCACCTTGGCCACGCGGTTGATGCCGACAAGCTTTTCCTTGAGCTCGCCGTCTTCCCGGTCGGGCTGCTCGCGTGTTCTGTCTCGCGCCATGACGTTCTTCCCTGCTCGATCCGTTAGAAGGACAGGCCGGCTTCGCGCGCGGCATCGGCCAGCGCCTTGACCCGTCCGTGATAGATGAAACGCCCGCGGTCGAAGACGACCGCGTCGATCTTCTGCTCCTTCGCGCGCTCGGCGATGAGCTTGCCCACCGCTTTCGCCGCCGCGATATCGGCGCCGGTCTTGACCGCGCCCTTGACGCCCTCGTCGAGCGACGACGCCGAGGCGAGCGTGGCGCCCTTCGCGTCGTCGATGATCTGCGCGTAGATGTGCTTGCTCGAACGGAACACCGACAGGCGCAGGCGCCCCTTCGACTTCCGGCGGAGCTGATAGCGCGAGCGGTCGGCCCGGCGGCTCTTGAGTTCGATGGTGTTCTTGCTCATGGCGAAAATCCCAAGGCGTCGCCCCGAAGGGCGCGACGCATTACTTCTTCTTGCCTTCCTTGCGCAGGATCGTCTCGGTCTTGTACCTGATGCCCTTGCCCTTGTAGGGCTCGGGCGGCTTCAGCGCGCGGATCTCGGCGCAGAACTGGCCGAGCTTGTTGCGGTCGGCGCCCTTGGCCACGATCTGCGTGTTCTTGTCGATCGTGACCGTGACGCCCTCCGGAATCGGCAGCGTCACGTCGTGGCTGAAGCCGAGCTGGAACTGGATGTTCTTGCCCTGCACCTGCGCGCGATAGCCGACGCCGGTGATCTCGAGCTCCTTCTGGTAGCCCTGCGAGACGCCGCGAACCATGTTCGCGATGTGCGCCCGCGTGGTGCCCCACAGCACGCGCGCGCGCTTGTGCTCGCCCGAGGGCTTCACCCACACCTTGTCGCCCTCGCGCGAGACGGCGACGTCCTTGTCCACCGGCAGGGTCAGCTCGCCGAGCTTGCCCTTGGCGCGCACGACGCCGCCGTCGATCTTGAGATCGACGCCGGCCGGCACCGTCACCGGGTACTTTCCGATCCGCGACATGGCTTCCTCGGTTTCCTAGTAGACGCGGCAGATGACTTCGCCGCCGACGTTCTTCGTGCGCGCGGCCGAATCCGACATGACGCCCTGCGGCGTCGAGACGATCGCGACGCCGAGGCCGCCGTGCGGGCGCGCCAGCGTCTTGATGCCGGAATAGACGCGCCGGCCCGGGCTCGAGATGCGCTCGATCTCGCGGATGGCCGGCTGGCCCTCGTGATAGCGGAGATCGACGATCGTCTCGCGCACGCCCTTGCGGATTTCCTTGTCGGCGTAGCCGCGGATGTAGCCTTCTTCCTTCAGCACGCCGAGCACGGCCGTGTGCAGCTTGGCCGCCGGAACGGCGACCTGGGCCTTGCGCGCCTTCTGGCCGTTGCGGATGCGCGCGATCATGTCGGCGAGCGGGTCGCTCATGGACATCGTGTCTGCTCCTACCAGCTCGCCTTGGTGACGCCGGGGATCTGGCCCTTGCTCGCCAGCTCGCGCAGCATCAGCCGGGAAAGCCCGAACTTCCTGTGATAGCCGCGCGCGCGGCCCGTCAGGGCGCAGCGGTTGCGGATGCGGATCTTCGCGCCGTTGCGCGGCATCTCGGCCAGCTTGACGACCGCGCGGAAGCGCTCTTCCGCCGGCGTGTCGCGGTCCATGATGAGCTTCTTGAGCGCCGAGCGCTTGGCCGCGTGCTTGGCCGAGAGCTTGCGGCGGGTCTTGTTCTTCTCGATCGAGATTCGGGTTGCCATGGCGGTTGTGCCCGGTCAGTTGGTCTGGAACGGCAGGTCGAAGCCCTTGAGGAGCGCGAGCCCCTCTTCCTTGGTCTTCGCCGTCGTCACGATGACGATGTCCATGCCGCGGATGCTGTCGATCTTGTCGTAGTCGATCTCGGGGAACACGATCTGCTCCTTGAGACCCATCGCGTAGTTGCCGCGCCCGTCGAAGCTGCGCGGATTGAGGCCGCGGAAGTCGCGCACGCGCGGCAGCGCGATGTTCACGAGCCGGTCGAGGAACTCGTACATCTGCTGCTTGCGCAGCGTCACCTTCACGCCGATCGGCATGCCGGCGCGCAGCTTGAAGTTCGCTTCGGCCTTTCGCGCGCGCACGATCTGGGGCTTCTGGCCCGAGATGAGGGCCATGTCGGACGCGGCCGCGTCCACCTTCTTCTTGTCCGCGGTCGCTTCGCCCACGCCCATGTTGAGCACGATCTTCACGAGCCCCGGAATCTGGTGCGGGTTCGTGTAGCCGAACTGCTTCTGCAGCGACGGCCGCACGGAGGATTTGTAGTGGTCGTAGAGCCTGGCCATCGCTGCTTACCGATCGATGATTTCGCCCGAGCGGCGGGCGAAGCGAACCTTGCGGCCGTCCTCGAGGAACGTGAAGCCGACTCGGCTCGCCTTGTTTTCCTTGGGATCCACCATCGCCACGTTGGAGATGTGGATCGGAGCTTCCTTCTCGATGATGCCGCCCGGGCTCTGCTGCGAGGGCCGGGTGTGGCGCTTCACCTTGTTCACGCCGCCCACGACGACGCGGTGATCGCCCGGGCGGTCACCCTTGATGACCTCCAGGATCTCGCCGCGCTTGCCGCGGTGGGGACCGGTGGTGACGATCACCTGGTCGCCCTTCTTCAATCTCAGCTTCGCCGCCATGGCCATGTCCTCTAGAGCACCTCGGGTGCCAGCGAGATGATCTTCATGAATGCCCGGGCGCGCAGTTCGCGCGTGACCGGTCCGAAAATGCGCGTGCCGATCGGCTCGTTCTGCTTGTCGATCAGCACCGCCGCGTTGCGGTCGAAGCGGATGATCGAGCCGTCGTCGCGGCGGATCGGCGCCGCGGTGCGCACGATCACCGCCTTGTGGATTTCGCCCTTCTTCACGCGGCCGCGCGGGATCGCGTCCTTGACGGACACGACGATCACGTCGCCGACGCCGGCCACCCGGCGCTTCGAGCCGCCGAGAACCTTGATGCACATCACCTTGCG
>CAZUYG010000069.1:0-9784 GCA_964624265.1 uncultured Candidatus Odyssella sp. | reverse complement strand
ACCACGCGGCGTTCGGCCTGCGCCGGGCCGGCGTCGACGCGGCCGAGATCGAGCGCCGGGTCGGCGATGCGCTGGCGTTCATGGGTCTCAAGGATTTCCAGCAGGCCTATCCCGCGCAGCTTTCCGGCGGCATGCGCCAGCGCGTGTGCATCGCGCGCACGCTCGTGCTCCAGCCGCGGCTCATCCTGCTCGACGAGCCGTTCGGCGCGCTCGATGCGCAGACGCGGCTCTTGATGGGCGACGAGGTGCTGCGGCTCTGGCGCCGCACCGGCGCCACGATCCTGCTGATCACGCTCGCGCTCGACGAAGCCGCGATGCTCTCGGACCGCGTCGGCGTGATGTCGGCGCGGCCGGGCCGCTTTCTCGACCTCGTGGAGACCAAGTGGCCGAAGGAGCGCGACAGCACGATCGTCAGCGAGTCCGGCTTCGGCGAGGTGACGGCGCGGCTCTGGCACCATCTGCGCGGCGAATCGCTGAAGGCGCTCGGCCAGAGCGGAGTCCGGGCCGGAGCATGAGCCGGATCGGCTGGATTCGCCTTGCCGTGCTGGTCGGGCTGGTAGCGCTGCTGGAACTCCTCGTCCGCACCGGGCGCATTCCTTACAAGACGATGCTGCCGCCGTCGGAGATGCTGACGGCGCTGGTCCGCCTGATCGCGGCCGGCACCGCCACGCGCGACATCTTGCAGACGCTCACCTGCGTCGCGGCGGCGCTTTTTTCGTCGGTCGTGGCCGGGTTCGGGCTCGGCGTCGCGATTCACCGCTTTCCGCGCCTGCGCCGCGCGCTCGAGCCGTTCTTCGCGACCTACTACGCGGTGCCGTTCTTCATCTTCTATCCGGTGCTGATCGCGATTTTCGATCTCTCGCTGCTGCCGATCATCCTGATGGGTTTCGCGTTCGCCGTGATCGCGATGTGCATCGCGACGATCAACGGCCTCGACCGCGTGCCGCGCGTGCTCGGCAAGGTCGCGCGCATGCACCGGATGCGCGAATTCGATACGGCCGTGCGCATGAAGCTGCCGGCGGCGGCGCCGCATCTTTTCACCGGCCTGAAGCTCTGCGTGGCCTACAGCTTCATCGGCGTGATCGCGAGCGAGTTCATCCTCGCGCCGTCGGGCCTCGGCCACGCGATCGCCTACGCCTACAATGATTTCGACAACCGGACCATGTATGCCCTGATGCTGTTCGTGATGATCGTCGTCGTCACGCTGAACATGCTGCTGCATGGCTGGGAGCAGCGCCTCCTGAAGCGCTGGCATGGCCGATGAGCGCCGCCGCGAAGCGCAGCGTCGATATCCTGCTGGTGCTGGTCGCGCTGTTCGTGGGCTGGCAGGCGCTCTACCACGTCGCCGGCGAGACCGCGCTCACCTCGCCGGCGCAGACCCTCGCCTATGTCGGCGAACTGCTCACGACCAAAGGCGATATGTTTGCCCGCCATGCCTGGGAGACCGGGCGCGCCTTCCTGATGGCGCTCGGGCTTTCCTATGCGATCGGCCTCGCGGTCGGCGTGGCGCTCGGCGCGCACCGCCTCTCGGGCGCGGTCGCCGAGCCGATCCTGGTGGCGCTCTATTCCCTGCCGAAGGTTACGCTGTATCCCGTGATCCTGCTGGTCTTCGGTCTCGGGCTTTCGGCCAAGGTGGCGTTCGGCGCCATCCACGGCGTCGTTCCGGTCGCCGTCTTCGCGATGAATGCGATCCGCAACATCAAGCCGGCCTATCTCAAGACCGCGAAAACGATGCGGCTCGGTCCGCATCAGGTTGTGGCCACGGTCATCTTCCCGGCGGCGCTGCCCGAAATCGTCACCGGCATGCGCGTCGGCTTCTCGCTGACGCTGCTCGGCGTCATCATCGGCGAGATGTTCGCGTCCAAGCAGGGCCTGGGCTTCATGGTCATCAACGCGATCAACCTCGCCGACGTCGAGACGATGATGGCCGTGGCGTTCATCCTCTTCGTCGCCGCCGCGATCGCCAACGGCTTCCTGCTCTGGCTCGATCACCGGCTGCACAAGCGGGTATGACGCGGCCGCCCGCGTTCAAGGTTCGGCGGGCGCGCCGTTCCGACGCCCCGCGGCTGACGGCGCTCTTCCGGCGCTTCTATCGCGAGGAGCGATTTTCGCGGGCCGCGATCGCCGCCGTGCCGCAGACGCTCGCGGGGGTCTTGAGCCGAAGGGACACGACCGCCTTCGCGGCCGAGGCCGGTGGCGTTCTCGTCGGCGCCGCCGCGATGAGCACGGCTTACGGTCTCGAAGTCGGGCTTTATGCCGAGCTTGAAGACATCTACGTGCTGCCGGACTGGCGGCGCCGGGGCGTCGCCGGTGCGTTGGTCGAGGCCTGCCTCGCCTGGGCGCGGGCGCGCGGCTGCCACGACGTCGAGATCGTCCTGACGCCGCACGCACAGGCGAAGAAGGGCCTCGCCGCCTGGTATGCGAAGCGCGGGTTCAAGAACAGCGGCCGGGCGGTGTGGTCCCGCGCGCTGCCGACGCGCAAACGCCGCAGGTGATGCGCCCGGCGTGATGCGCTATGTAGGGGCGGGTTTGAAATCCGCCGCTACGAGAGCCATTTAGAAATAGCGATGTCCGCCAATCTCCTCGAAGGCCGCACCGGGAAGTGGGAAGTCGTCATCGGCATGGAGGTCCATGCCCAGGTGAACGCGAAGTCCAAGCTGTTCTCCGGCGCCTCCACCGAATTCGGCGCCGAACCGAACACGCAGGTCTCGCTCGTCGATGCCGCCATGCCCGGCATGCTGCCGGTGATCAACCGCGCCGCGGTCGAGCAGGCCGTGCGCACCGGCCTCGGCCTTCAGGCGAAGATCAATCTCCGCTCGGTGTTCGACCGCAAGAACTACTATTACCCGGATCTCCCGCCCGGTTATCAGATCTCCCAATACAAGCAGCCGGTGGTGGGCGAGGGGGCCCTCGTCCTCGACCTCGACGACGGCGCGACGAAGAGCGTCGGCATCGAGCGCGTGCATCTCGAGCAGGACGCCGGCAAGAGCCTGCACGACCAGGACCCGCGCCGCACTTTCGTCGATCTCAACCGCGCCGGCGTGGCGCTGATGGAGATCGTCTCCAAGCCCGATCTCAGGAGCGCCGACGAGGCGGGGGCCTATCTCGCCAAGCTGCGCTCGATCCTGCGCTATCTCGGCACCTGCGACGGCGACATGGAGAAGGGCAACATGCGCGCCGACGTGAACGTCTCGGTGCGCCGCCCAGGAGAAGCGCTCGGCACGCGCTGCGAGATCAAGAACGTGAACTCGATCCGCTTCGTTAAGCAGGCGGTGGACTACGAAGCGCGCCGCCAGATCGACGTGCTCGAAGACGGCGGCAAGATCGACCAGGAAACACGGCTCTTCGACAGCGCCAAAGGCGAGACGCGGCCGATGCGCTCCAAGGAAGAGGCGCACGACTACCGTTATTTCCCCGACCCCGATCTGCTCCCGCTCGTGCTCGATCCGGCATGGGTGGACGGGATCAAGTCCGGCCTGCCCGAGCTGCCCGACGCGAAGAAGGAGCGGTTCCTGCGCGACTACGGGCTCTCGGCCTACGATGCCGGCGTGCTCGTGGCGGAAAAGGAGACGGCAGCGTTCTACGAGGCCGTCGCCAAGGGCCGCGATGCGAAGCTCGCCGCGAACTGGACGATCAACGAGTTCTTCGCGCGGCTCGCCAAGGCCGGGCTCGAGATCGGCGCTTCGCCGGTTTCGGCCGCGGCGCTCGGCGAGCTCGTCGGCCTGATCGCCGACAACACGATCTCGGGCCGCATCGCCAAGGACGTGCTCGACGACATGTTCGCGACCGGCAAGGGCGCCGCCGCCATCGTCGAGGCCAAGGGCCTCAAGCAGATCACCGACACCGGCGCGATCGAAGCCGCCGTCGACGCCGCCATCGCCGCCAACCCCGCGCAGGCCGCGAAATTCAAGGCCGGCGAGGCGAAAGTGGCCGGCTGGTTCGTGGGCCAGGTGATGAAGGCCACCGGCGGCAAGGCCAACCCGCAGCTCGTGAATCAATTGCTGGCGAAAAAGCTCGGCGCTGGCTAATCAGGCCCCGGTTTCCCGTCAGCGCATTTCCCGGAAAACATGCTCATCCTCGGCGTCCATTCGGGCTATCACGACGCCTGCGCCGCGCTTTACGACGGCTACCGGCTCGTGGCCGCCGTCGCGCAGGAGCGCATGACGCGGCGCAAGGTGGATGGCGGGCGCGTGCCGACCGAGGCGATCGACGAGTGCCTCGCCATCGCAGGCGCCGACAGGAAAGATGTTGGCGCCCTGGTGCTCGGCCGCGCGGCGTTCCCGGCGCGGTTCTACAGCCACCTGCCGTTCGACCGCGCGCTCGAAGCCAAAGTGCGCCGGCTCGTCGGCAAGGAAAAGCACAAGAGCATGGAGCGCGAGTGCGTCCGCTACCGGCGCACCGACAGCGAGGCCATGTTCCGCGCCGGCGATTTCCTCGGCGCGCTCGGCCTGCCGGCCGGCATACCGGTGCGCTTCTTCAATCACCACGAGGCGCACGCGCTGCCGACGCTGTTCCACACCGATTGGGACGACGCGCTGCTCTACACGGCCGATGGCGGCGGCGACAACGTGCAATACAGCCACCGCATCTTCCGCAACGGCAAGATCGAGGAATTGTTCGGCGGCGACGCGGAACTCACGCGCCCGATGCGCATCGACAGCGTCGGCCTCGCCTATGGCTACGCCACGCAGGCGCTCGGCTTCCGCATCAATCGCCACGAGGGCAAGACGACGGGCCTCGCCGCATGGGGCCAGCCGGTCTTCTACGACGCGATCGCCGGCCATTTCCGCGTCGACGCCGGCGGGCAGATCACCAGCGATTTCGCCGACAACGCCGCGATGCGCCAGTTCCTGTTCGATCTGTTCAAGGGCGCCAAGCGCGAGGATGTCGCGGCCTCGATCCAGCGCTTCCTCGAGGAGTTCGTCATCCAGTCGGTGGGGCGACTGCTCGAGCGGAGCGGATCGCGCAAGCTCGGCCTCGCCGGGGGCGTGTTCGCGAACGTCCGCCTCAACCAGCGCCTTGCCGAGGAGCTCCCGGTGGACGAGGTGTTCGTCTATCCGGCGATGAGCGATCAGGGTCTCGCGGCGGGCGGCGTGCTGAAATTCCTGCTCGAGCGCGATGGGCTCGCGACCTGGCTCAAGAACCGTTACCGGCTCGAATCGCTTTATCTCGGCCGCGACTTCGGCGGCGGCATCGACCGCGCTTTCGCCGGCGCGCCGGGCATCGAGCGGATTCCGGGCGCGCCCGTCGAGACAGCCGCGCGGCTCATCGCCGAGGGCGGCATCGTCGCGATCTACACGAAGGGCATGGAATATGGCCCGCGCGCGCTCGGAGCCCGGACGATCATGGCGACGCCGTCCGACGCCACGATCAACGACACGCTGAACCAGCGGCTCGAACGATCGGAATTCATGCCGTTTGCGCCGGTGGTGGCCGAGGAAGACGCCGACACGGTGTTCAAGCTCGGCCGCGCCAAGGCCTATGCCGCACGTTTCATGACGATCACCGCCCATGTCCAGCCCGGCTGGCGGGAGCGGATTCCGGCCGTGGTGCATGTGGACAACACGGCCCGCCCGCAGGTGATCCGCCGCGCCTGGAATCCGCTCTATTACGACATCCTCAAGTCCTTCGAGCGGCGCACGGGACTGCCGATCCTGATCAACACCAGCTTCAACGTGCACGAGGAGCCGATCATCAACCGGCCGGAAGAGTGCCTGCGGGCGCTGGCCGACGGCCGGATCGACTATGTCGCCACGGAAAACGGCGTCTATGCGGGCCCGGCGGCGCGGCGGCCTGCGGCCGGGCCGCAAAGCGTTGCCCGTGCTGGTATTTGAGGCACAAGGGTTGCGTGGTTTTACTCTTTGTTTACCGCAATGACCGCACAATGAACTAGATTGGTTATCGAGCCGTTCGCAGCTTGGGGCGGCGGCTCGCGGTTTCACTTGCGGGGAGCGCGCGTTCCGCGGAACGGCTTCCGTCAGGCGGTTTCATCGATGGTCGGTCGCCGGCGCAGCACGGAGGGGAGCGTCTCCCCGGGCGAAGCCCTTGCCGAAATGGCCGGGGCCGGCGCCGCCTTGGCCGCCGCCGAGGCCGACGGCGACCGCATTTTCCGCACGATCTTCGATCGCGTGGCCGTGGGCATCTGGCAGTCGACGCCCGACGGCCGCTACGTGCGCGTGAATCCGCGCTGCGCGCAGATCATGGGCTACGACACGCCGGCGGAGGCCATCGCGGCGGTCAGCGACATCGCGCAGCAGATCTACGTCGATCCCGCCGAGCGCGACCTGTTCAAGTCGAAGCTCGCCGCCGAGGGCCGCGTCTCGGGCTTCGTCGCCCGCCATCGCCGCCGCGACGGCTCGGTCTACTGGGTCCGCCTCAGCGCCGTCGCCGTGCCCGGTCCCGACGGCAAGCCCGCATTCTACATCGGCTCCGGCGAAGAGGTCAGCGAGCTCATCGAGACGCAGGAGCAGCTCCGCGCGGCCGAGCGCGACTATCGCGAAATGTGGGAGAACGCCGCCGAGGGCATTTACCGCTCATCGCCCGAAGGCAAGCAGCTGCGCGCCAATCCGGCGCTCGTGGCGTTCAACGGCTACGGCAGCGAGGCCGAACTGCTCGCCGCCGTCGGCGACATCGCGAAGGAATGGTACGTCGAGCCGGGCCGCCGCGAGGTCTTCAAGCGGCTGCTCGAGGAAAACGGGCGCGTCCACAATTTCGAATCCGAGGTCTACCGCCACAAGTCGCGCGAGCGCGTGTGGATCAGCGAAAACGCCTGGGCGGTCCGCGACGCCGACGGAAAGCTGGTCTACTACGAAGGCACGATCCGCGACATCACCGCGAGCCGGCTTGCCGAGCAGCGCATCCGCGAGAGCGAAGAGCGCTTCCGCGACTATGCCGATACCGCGTCGGACTGGTTCTGGGAGAGCGACAAGGAGCATCGCTTCACCTATCTCTCGTCGAGCGAGCGCCGGCCCAACGTCCGCGACACCGCCGTGATCGGGAAGACGCGCTGGGAATATGCCGACGACGTCGCCGACCAGCCCGAGAAATGGGAGGCCCATCGCGCGGTGCTTGCGAAGCTCGAGCCGTTCCGGAATTTCGTGTTCCGCATGCGCAACGCGAAGGGCGGGCCGGAATACATTTCCGCCAGCGGCAAGCCGGTGTTCGATTCGGCCGGCGAATTCCAGGGCTATCGCGGCTCGGCGCGCCGCATCACCGAGCAGATGCGCCAGCAGGAGCTGCTGCGCGAAAGCGAGGAGCGCTTCCGCGATTTCGCAAAGACGGCGTCCGACTGGTACTGGGAGACCGACGCCGACCACTGCTTCACCTACATCTCGGAAAGCGAAGGCATGGTGCGCGGCGGCAATCGCGTGCGCGCGATCGGCCGCACGCGGTGGGACATGGCCGCCGACGTCGGTGACGAGCCCGAGAAATGGGCCGACTATCGCCGCCTCGTGGATCGGCGCGAGGAGTTTCGCGACTTCAAATACCGGATCCCGACGCCCAGCGGGCAGGTTCACGTCGTCGCCGTCAGCGGCAAGCCCAAATTCGCAAACGACGGCACGTTTCTCGGCTATCGCGGCTCGGGGCGCCTGATCACCGAACAGGTCAAGCAGCGCGAAGCCCTGCTCGAAAGCGAAGCGCGTTTCCGCGATTTCGCGGCCACGGCGTCGGACTGGTTCTGGGAGACCGACGAAGATCATCGCTTCACCTATTTTTCGTCGAGCGCCCGGGTGGGGCCGGGAAATCCGGTCGACGGGCTCGGCAAGACGCGCTGGGAGCTCGCGCTCGATCTCGCCGAGGATCCCGAAAAGTGGCGCCGTCACCGCGCCCAGCTCGACCGGCGCGAAGCGTTCCGCGACTTCGTCTATTTCGTCCGCATGGCCAACGGGGAAACGCACTACTCGGCGACGAGCGGCATGCCGATCTACGGTCCCGACGGCAGGTTCCGCGGCTATCGCGGCTCGTCGCGGCTCGTGACCGACGCGATACGTCAGGAAGATCGGCTCAAGGAGGCCAAGGCGCAGGCCGAGGCGGCGAGCGCCACCAAATCCGCGTTTCTCGCGAACATGAGCCACGAGCTGCGCACGCCGCTGAACGCGATCATCGGGTTCTCCGAAATCATGAACCGCGAGATGTTCGGCAAGGTCGGCGTTCCCCGCTATTCCGACTATATCAAGGACATCGGCGACAGCGCGCAGCACCTCCTGCGCCTCATCGAGGACATCCTCGATCTCTCCAAGGCCGAAGCCGGCAAGATGGAGCTCGAGGAGGCCGAAATCGATCTCGCCGCTTCGGTTCATTCCGCGTGTCTGATGCTGCGCGAGCGCGCCAAGCGCGGCGGCGTCGCGCTGGTCGAGGAAGTCTCGGTCGATCTTCCGCGGCTCTATGGGGATCGCCGGCGCATCCGCCAGGTGCTGCTCAACCTCGTCTCCAACGCGGTCAAGTTCACGCCGCGCGGCGGCACCGTGCGGGTCTCGGCGGTGTGCGCGGCCGATGGCGGGCTCACGCTGCGGGTCGCCGACACCGGCATCGGGATCGAGGCGGCGGACATTCCCCGCGTCTTCGAGCCCTTCGTCCAGCTTGGGCGCGACAAGGGCATCAGCGGCGAAGGGACGGGACTCGGCCTTCCGCTGTGCAAGGAGCTCATCGAGCTCCATGGCGGAACGATCTCGCTGTCGAGCCGGCCCGGCGCCGGTACCGAAGTCGCGGCGTTCTGTCCCCCGACGCGCACCGTGCCGCGGCGCGCCGCGGCATGAGCAGAAATGGCGAGTGCGCGATCACACCGCTCGCAGCGCTTGAGCCGCGCCGGAAAAAAGAGGATAGGGTGGGGCTGGGATCAGGTGTGGGGCCGATGACGCGTGCGGCGGAACTCTGGCGCGGGCGGGCGCGCGAACGTCATGGCGAAGCGTAAGATCCGGCTCGAACTGAAGCCGGGTGCAGCGTCGGCGCCGCCGCGCGCAGAAGCGCCTCCGCCGGTCGAGTCCGGGCCGGTGCCGGACCGCGGCAAATCCGTTCTCATCGCCCACATCAGCCACGGTCTGCGCACGCCGCTCAATGCGATCATCGGGTTTTCCGAGATCATGGAGCGCGAGATGTTCGGCAAGATCGGCATCCCGCGCTACATCGATTACGTGAAAGACATCCGCGCGAGCGCGCAGCATCTCCTGCGGCTGATCGAAGACGTCGTCGATCTTTCCAAGGCCGAGGCCGGCGCGCTGGAGCTGGAACAGGACGAGATCGACGTCGCGGCCGCCGTCCGCTCGCTGTGCCTGAAGCAGCGCGAGAAGGCCGCGCAAGCCGGCGTCCAGATCCATCACGAATTGCCCGCCGATCTTCCGCGCCTCAGGGGCGACCGGCGGCGCGTGCGCCAGATTCTGCAAAACCTCATTTCCAATGCCGTGCGCTTCACCACGAAAGGCGGCCGCGTGACCGTTTCGGCATGGGTCGATCACGCCGGGCGGATCGCTTTGTCGATTTCCGACACGGGCAGCGGCATCGAGCCGGCGGAAATTCCCGGCGTATTCGACGCGTTCGCGGGCTTGGGCCGGCTGCAGGACATCGGGGGCGGCGGTACGGGGCTCGGGTTGCCGCTCTGCAAGGGCCTGATGGACCTCCACGGCGGCACGATCGAGCTGGCGAGCCAGCCGGGCAAAGGCACGACCGTCACCGCCACGTTTCCAGCGGCGCGCACGATCAAGCCGGGCGCGACCGCCGCGTAGCCCGCAGGCTGGGCATGCGCGGGCGGCTTCGCCGCTTGAGCAGCCGGCGTCCTCTCCCTAGGGTG
>CAZUYG010000068.1:0-9784 GCA_964624265.1 uncultured Candidatus Odyssella sp. | reverse complement strand
GGTCTTCGCGCTACCCGAGGCGCGCGACGGCGTGGCGGAGGCCGAGGAAACGATCGAGCACATGACCGCGCGCGGCGGGCTCGCCGGCCTCGTCGAGGTGTGGCCGACGGTGGCGCCGGCCGACGGCGAAGACGAAGCGCCGTGGACCGAGGCCGCGCCCGAGAACGCGGCACCCGAGCCGCCGGCCCGGCTGGCGCGGCAGATCGCGCGCCGCATCGCCGCGTGGATCGCGGACGGCGAAGTGCTGGAATCGCTCGGCCGGCCGATTCACGCCGGCGACGTGATGATCCTCGTGCGCCGCCGCGGCGACTTCATGGACGCGATGGTGAGCGCGCTCAAGAACCACGGCGTGGCGGTGACCGGCATCGACCGCATGCGGCTTTCCGATCAGCTGGCCGTGCAGGATCTCGTTTCGCTCGGGCGCTTCCTGCTGCTGCCCGACGACGATTTCACGCTCGCCAACGTGCTGAAAGGGCCGTTCTTCGGATTCGACGACGACCACGATCTTTTCCCGCTCGCGTTCAAGCGGCCGGGCACGCTGTGGGAGCGGCTCGGCGCGCTGGCGCCCGCGAACGCGAAATTCGCGGCGGCGCGGGCGCGGCTCGAAGCCCTGCTGGCGCGCGCCGATTTCGCGCCGCCTTACGAGATCTTCGCGCGCGTGCTCGAGGCCGAGCACGGACGGCGCGATATCCTCGCGCGGCTCGGACCCGACGCCGAAGACCCGATCGACGAATTCCTCGAGCTCGCGCTCGCCTATCAGCGGCAGCACGCGCCGAGCCTCGAGGGGTTCCTGCACTGGCTCGGCCAGGGCGAGACCGAGATCAAGCGCGATCTCGACCATGGCGGCGGCGAGGCGGTGCGCGTGATGACCGTGCACGGCGCCAAGGGTTTGCAGGCGCCGATCGTGTTTCTCGCCGACACCGTTTCGCTGCCGCAGGGAGAGGAGCGAATTCTGTGGCCGAGCGGCGGCGGGGGCGCGCTTGCGACCCTTCCACTGTTCGCGCCGGTGCGCGCCGACGAGATTCCCGAAGCGGCCGCGCGCCGCGCCGCGCTGGCGCAGCGATCGATGGAGGAATACCGGCGCCTGCTCTATGTGGCGCTGACGCGCGCGGCGGACCGGCTCTACATCTGCGGCTACGAGACCAAGCACGGCATTCGCGACGGGTGCTGGTACGACCTCGTCGCCAAGGCGTTCGCGCAGGAGCCCAAGGCCGATTTCGATTTCGGCGAAGACTGGTCCGGCAAAGGCTGGCGCATCGAGCGCCATGGCAGGCCGGACAAGCCCGCCGAACTTCCCGCGCCGCGCGCCGGCGAGACCGGCGAGATCCCGACCTGGGCGATCGCGCCGCCCGCGCGCGACGAGCCCGCGCTACGCCCGCTGGCGCCCTCGCGCCCGGCCGAGGAAGAGCCGCCGGTGCGCTCGCCTTTCGCTGACGAGACGCGCTTCCGGCGCGGGCGCCTCGTCCACCGCCTGCTGCAAACCTTGCCCGAGCTGCCGCCGGCCGCGCGCCGGGCGGCGGCGCTGCGCTATCTTTCGCGCCCCGGCGAGGCGCTCGGCGCTGCGGAGATCGAGAGCATCGCCGCCGAGACGCTCGCGCTGTTCGACGACCCGGCCTGCGCGCCGCTGTTCGCCGCGGGCTCGCTGGCCGAGGTTCCGATCACCGGCGTGCTCGGGTCGCAGATCGTCTCGGGCCAGGTGGACCGTCTCGCGATCGGCGCCGGCGAAATCCTCGTCATCGACTACAAGACGAACCGCACGCGGCCCAAAGAGCCGCCGCCGATCTACGTGCGGCAGATGGCGGCTTATCGCGCCCTGCTCCACCGCATCTATCCCGGCCGCGCGGTGCGCTGTTTCCTGCTCTGGACCGTGGGCCCAACGCTCGCGGAGCTGCCCGCCGCGCTGCTCGACGCCTCGACGCCCTAGGGTCGCCCCGCGCACGGGATGCGCAGGGGCCTGAAATCAAAATGATTTCAAAACGCAAGAGCCGCGCGGCGGCGCATTGCCTTGACGCTTCCGGGGGTGCCTCCTAGATATTCCGGTGCGCCGGACGCGCGGGGGCCGTCCGGCAAAACATTGTCAGGGGACGAAATGAATACCACCAAAGTCACCGATGCGTCGTTCGACAGCGATGTCCTGAAAGCGGGCAAGCCCGTGCTCGTGGACTTCTGGGCGGAGTGGTGCGGCCCCTGCCGCGCGATCGCGCCCGCGCTCGAGGACATGGCCGGCGATCTCAAGGAAAAGCTGACGATCGCCAAGATCAACATCGACGAGAATCCGACGACGCCGCAGAAATACAACGTGCGCGGCATCCCGACGCTGATCCTGTTCCGCAACGGGCAGGTGGCGGCGATGAAGGTCGGCGCGCTGCCGAAGAACAAGCTCTACGAATGGGTCGAAACCGCGCTCGCCGCGGCCTGATCCGCGCCGCGCAACCGAGACGGCGAAAGCCCCGCAGCGATGCGGGGCTTTTTGTTTTGCGCGCTATCGAACGACGATGATGACGACCGAGGCCTCGCGCTGGCGCACGAGTTCGGCCGCGGTTGCGAAGCGCGGGCCGCCGCCGCGGCGCCATTTGCCGGCGATGTTGCGCTCCAGCAGCGGCACGATGTACGCGCTCTTCACGGCGTAGTTGATGTTCTGCGGCAGCGCGCCGCCGGTGAGGCGCATCGCACGCACCGTGTTGAGTGTCGACGTGGCGACGCCGACGACATCGCCGCGGCCGTTGAGAACCGGGCCGCCGGAATTGCCCGGCTGCAGCGGCGTATCGATCTGCAGATGGCGCGCATCGCCGCGCAGGCCCGACAGCGCGTTGATGCGCCCGAAGGTGGCCTTGAGCTCGGTGCCCATGGCGCGCACGATCGGATAGCCGAGCGCCGTCACGTCCTCGCCCTTGGCCGGCTCGCTTACGGCGATCGGGATCGGACGGCTGACGGTCTCGACCTTGATCAGCGCCAGGTCGTTCGCCGCATCGACGTCGACGACCTGCAGCGGCAGATCCTTTCCGCCGATCCGCACCCACAGGGACCGGGGGCCGCGCAGGACATGCTCGTTCGTGACGGCATATCCGTCGGCGGTGACGAAAAAGCCGCTGCCGTTCGACTCGATGGGCCCGCCCGGCGGCGGCGGCGCGGCAGCCCCGGAGGTGGCGGGTCCCGGTGCGCCGGGCCCGGGCGGTGCGGCCGCGCCGGGGTTTGGACCGGGTGAGGCAGCCGAGCCGGGAGCGCGACCGGGAGCAGGACCGGGCGCCGTCGACGCCGGCACCGGCTCGCCCGCTTCCCGGCGGCGCCGGATCGCTTCCTCGAGGCTCATGCCCATCGCGAAGACGAGCTGCTTGCCGTCCTGGTCGCGGCCGACGCCGTGCCCCGAGGTACAGCCGGTCGCGACCCATTCGCCGCGCACGCGCCGGCCATCCGAGCAGTCGAGCACGGCGACGCCGCGCTGCCCGACGCAGGGCACCACGACCGCATAGGCCGGCTTGTAGGTGATCCGCGATTCGCCGGTGCAGGTCGCGCCGCTCGACGAGTTCGCGGCAATGGCGGCATCGCCGGACAGGTTGGAATTGATGCTGCCGGTGAACGATTCGCCGTCTTCGAAACGGCCGACCATCGGAAACGTCACCGTGCACGCGACGAGCGCCGCCGCAAAGGTGCCGAGCGCCGCGACGGCAAGCCCCACAGATCCGCGCATGATGTCTCCGATCGTTGCCGCGGCAGAAACTAGCGGCAGACGGCCGTTCAATCAACAGGCGCAGATCGGAAGAGACACATCCTTTGATTGCCGGGGGCCGGCCGCGGCACTACGGCGCCTTGAAGATCGCGTGCTCGACCTTGTCGCCGGGCTGGATGCCGAGCAGGCGCGTGACGCCGGCGTTGACCTCGAGCACCGCACGGACCGGGCCTTTCGAGGGCCGCGGCGTCTCGTCGTGCGGCTTGGCGCCGTAATAGATGCTCTCGATCGTGCCGTCGGCGCGGATATAGACGAGATCGAGCGGAATCAGCGTATTCCGCATCCAGATCGAAGCCTCGCCCGGCGGGTCGTAGTCGAGCAGCATTCCGGCATCGAGCGGCATTTCCTTGCGGAACATCAGGCCGCGCGATTTCTGCGGCCACGTCTTCGCCCAGTCGACCTTGAACACATGGCGCGCGCCGCCGGCCGTGACGATCGTGAGCTCGGTCCGGTCGAACGTGACCGCCTCCTGCGCATGCGCCGGAGCCGCCGCGAACAGCGCGAGGAGAACGAGCAGCGCCCGTACGGCGCGTTCAAACGAAAACAGGGCCTCGTTACCGAAGCCCTGTTTCGAAACTGGTGGAGCTGAGCGGAGTCGAACCGCCGACCTCTTGAATGCCATTCAAGCGCTCTCCCAACTGAGCTACAGCCCCGATTTGCGGGATGGGATACCCGGCCCGCTGCGGCGGGCGTCCCGGGGAATATTTACGCACTCGCGGCGCGTTTCAATCCCCCTGGCTTGGTCCGCCGTCTTTACCTTTCCTCGCCGCCTTCGTCGACGTTCTCGATCACCTCGGCCACGTCGTCCTCGTCCTCGCCGAGATCGGACGCGTCTTCGAGGAGTTCCTCATCCGCCTCCTCGCCCTCCTCGGCCTCGGGCACGTCGCCCACCTCGGGCACCTCGGAATCCGGCGCCGGGGTCTTGGCCGCTTTGGCCTCTTCCGCCTTGGCGACGGGTTCGTTGCCGCGGCTGCGCCGGCTGCGCAGAACCTCGGTGGGATCGAACGAGTGCGAACAGTTCGGGCAATGCGCCGGCGACTTGGAGAGGTCGTAAAACGGCAGGTGGCAATTGGGACAAATGCGTTTCGTCCCGAGACTGGCCTTGGGCAAAGCGGTCCTCCTTCCGGGGGATGGGGCGGGCGCGGCGCGCTTGAGCATGGATATGGAGGCTCCGGGCGGCGCTGCCAAAAAATCGGGCGTGGCCTTTGCCACGTCCAACCGCCCCTGTCAAAAGCAAATTTCCTTGCATTTCCGGGGAGTCCGGCCGCCGGGCGGCCCCCTTTTTGTCGCACCCGCGACGCGCTCCGGCTTGACACGGCGCCCTCCGGCGCGGCCAAACCCCAGCCTCAACCGAAGGCCACGCCGTTGCAGCCGCTGACCGCCCACCCGTCCGGCCCGCTCAGGGGCCAAGCCCGCCCGCCGGGCGACAAGTCGATCTCGCATCGCGCGCTGATGCTCGGCGCCAGCGCCATCGGCGAAACGCGCGTGACGGGCCTGCTCGAAGGCGAAGACGTGCTCGGCACGGCCGAGGCGCTGCGCAGGCTCGGCGCCGCGATCGAACGGCTGGACGACGGCACGTGGCGCGTGCGGGGCCGGGGCACGGGCGGGCTCGTCGAGCCCGACGACGTGCTCGATCTCGGCAATTCCGGCACCTCGGCGCGTCTGCTGCTCGGCCTCATGGCCACCCACGACATGAAGGTGTTCCTGACCGGCGACGCATCGCTGCGCCGCCGGCCGATGGGCCGCGTGATCGAGCCGCTCTCGCGCATGGGCGCCTCGTTCGAGGCGCGCCAGGGCAACCGGCTGCCGCTGCTGATGCGCGGCGCTGCGCTGCCGGTGCCGATCCGCTACGAACTGCCGGTGGCCTCGGCCCAGGTGAAATCCGCGATCCTGCTCGCGGCGCTGAACACGCCCGGCACGACGACGGTGATCGAGCGCGAGGCGACGCGCGACCATTCCGAACGCATGCTGCGCCATCTCGGCGCCGACGTGCGCGTGACGCGCGCCGGCAAGGGCGCCGAGATCGCGATCGTCGGTTGCCCCGAGCTCGTCGGCAAGCCGATCACCGTGCCGGCCGATCCTTCCTCGGCCGCGTTCGCGCTCGTCGCCGGGCTGACCGTGCCGGGATCGGACGTGACGATGCGCGGCGTCGGCACCAATCCGCTGCGCACCGGGCTTTACGAAACGCTCAAGGAGATGGGCGCCGCGCTCGCCTACGCGAATGCGCGCGACGACGGCGAGCCGATCGCCGACATCACCGCGCGGCATTCTGAGCTGAAAGGCGTGATCGTTCCGCCCGAGCGCGCGCCGTCGATGATCGACGAGTATCCGATCCTCGCCGTCGCCGCGGCGCATGCGCGCGGAACGACGGTGATGAAGGGCCTCGGCGAATTGCGGGTGAAGGAAAGCGACCGCCTCGCCGCGGTCGCCGCCGGCCTCGAAGCCTGCGGCGTGACATTCCGCATGGGCGAGGACTGGCTCGAGGTGGACGGCTGCGCCGGCCCGCCGCCGGGCCTCGACAAGGGCGCCGCCATCGTCACCCACATGGATCACCGCATCGCGATGAGCTTCCTCGTGCTCGGCCTCGGCGCGCGCCGGCCGGTGACGGTGGACGACGGCGAGTTCATCGACACGAGCTTTCCCGGCTTCGGCGATTTCATGCGCGCGCTCGGCGCCGACATCCGCGCCGCCGGCGAAGTGCAGATGGCGGCGGGCGGCCCCCGCACGGGCGGAACGCCGGCATGATCGTCACCATCGACGGGCCGGCCGCGGCCGGCAAGGGCACGCTGGCGCGGCGGCTCGCCAGCCACCTCGGCTTCGACTTTCTGGATACCGGCAGCCTTTATCGCGGCGTCGGCCTGCAGGTGCTGCGCCAGGGCGGCGATCCGGCCGACCCCTCTGCGGCGAAGGACGCGGCCGAGCATCTCGACCTCGCGCTGCTCGCCGAGCCCGACCTGCGTGGAGAGGCGGCGGCCAAGGCCGCGTCGCTGGTGGCGGCGCAGCCGGCCGTGCGGGCGGCCCTGCTGGATTTCCAGCGCAATTTCGCCCATCGGCCCCCCGGCGGACGGGGGGCCGTTCTGGATGGCCGCGACGTGGGCACCGTCGTGTGCCCCGACGCCAGGGTCAAGCTGTTCATCACCGCCTCGCTGGAGGCCCGGGCAAAGCGGCGTCTGGCCGAGTTGCAGGCGGCGGGCCGAGCGGCTATATGGAGCGCCGTTCTGCAGGATATGCAGGACCGCGACGCGCGGGACAGCAAGCGCGACGTGGCCCCCTTGAAGCCGGCGGCGGACGCGGTGGTGATCGATACCACCTCGCTTTCCCCCGATCAGGTTTTCGAGGCCGCAAAGGCCATCGTCGACGCCAAGCGCTGATCCCAAGCTCGCAGCCGCGCGAGGGCGAAGCAACGCCAGCGGCAAGCGTTACTGCCAGAGCCTTCCAAGGATGAGCACTGCCGGGCCCGGCCCGGACTCACGCATGCGCGTGCGTTCGGGAAGCGATCCGCTTGGCGGCGCAAGGCAAGGCCTGGAAACCCGAAAGGAACCCCAGCACCCAATGTCAACCGCAACCCAAGCCCACGAAGGCCGCGAAGATTTCGCCGCCCTGCTCGAAGAATCGTTCGGCACGACCAAGCGTTTCGAAGGCCGCGTCGTCACCGGCCGCATCGTGGCCATCGAGAACGACATGGCCGTCGTCGATGTCGGCCTCAAGTCCGAAGGCCGCATCCCGCTCAAGGAATTCGGCGCCCAGGCCGGCGAGCTGCGCCCGGCCGACAAGGTGGACGTGTTCGTCGAGCGCGTCGAGAACGCGCAGGGCGACGCCGTTCTCTCCCGCGAGCGCGCGCGCCGCGAGGAAGCCTGGATCATGCTCGAGAAGGCCTTCAACGGCGGCCAGCGCGTGACCGGCGTGATCTTCGGCCGCGTCAAGGGCGGCTTCACGGTCGATCTCTCCGGCGCCGTGGCGTTCCTGCCCGGCAGCCAGGTGGACATTCGCCCGGTGCGCGACATCGGCCCGCTGATGGGCTCGCCGCAGCCGTTCCAGATCCTGAAGATGGACCGCAGCCGCGGCAACATCGTCGTCTCCCGCCGCGCCGTTCTCGAAGAGACGCGCCAGGAAGCCCGCTCCGAGCTCGTGGCCAGCCTCAAGGAAGGCCAGGTGCTGCAGGGCGTGGTCAAGAACATCACCGATTACGGCGCGTTCGTGGATCTCGGCGGCATCGACGGCCTGCTGCACGTGACCGACATTTCGTGGAAGCGCGTCAACCATCCGTCGGAAGTGCTGAACATCGGCCAGACCGTCGACGTGCAGGTGATCCGCTTCAACCCGGAAACCCAGCGCATCTCGCTCGGCATGAAGCAGCTCGAGGCGGATCCGTGGGAGGGCGTCGCCGCCAAGTATCCGGCGGGGCTGAAGCTCAAGGGCCGCGTCACGAACATCACCGACTACGGCGCGTTCGTGGAGCTGGAGCCGGGCATCGAAGGCCTCGTGCACGTCTCCGAGATGTCGTGGACGAAGAAGAACGTCCATCCGGGCAAGATCGTCTCGACCTCGCAGGAGGTTGAGGTGATGGTGCTCGACGTGGACAGCCAGCGCCGCCGCATCTCGCTGGGCCTGAAGCAGTGCCTCGACAATCCGTGGGACGTGTTCGCGGCGAAGTATCCGCAGGGCACCGAGCTCGAGGGCGAGATCAAGAACATCACCGAGTTCGGCCTGTTCGTCGGCCTGCCGGGCGATATCGACGGCATGATCCACATGTCGGACATCGACTGGAACGTCACCGGCGAGGACGCCCTCAAGAAGTACAAGAAGGGCGACACGGTGAAGTTCAAGGTGCTGGAGACCGACGTCTCCAAGGAGCGCATCAACCTCGGCATCAAGCAGATGCAGCAGGACCCGTTCGCGGCCGCCGTCGGCACCGTGAAGAAGGGCGATGTCGTCACCTGCACGATCACGGCCGTGACCGACAACGGCCTCGAAGTGCAGATCAACGACGCGGCCGGCGGCTTCATCCGCAAGGCCGAGCTTTCGCGCGACCGCTCGGAGCAGCGCACCGAGCGCTTCGCCGTGGGCGAAAAGGTCGATGCGAAGGTGACGAACATCGACAAGGCGACGCGCAAGCTGACCCTCTCGATCAAGCAGCGCGAGATCGAGGAGGACAAGCAGGCGGTGGAGCAGTACGGCTCCTCCGACAGCGGCGCCTCGCTGGGCGACATCCTCGGCGCGGCCCTCAACCGCGCGAAGAAGAAGGAGTAGCGCGCGCCGTTTCGGCGGCAGCGTTACGCGAGAACGCGGAAGGGGCGGGTGCAAACCCGCCCCTTTTCGTTTGGCCTTACCAAACCGGCTCGATGCCGCGCCTGCCCTGGAATTCCGCGATGCGGCGTTGCGTGGCGGGCGATACGCCCTCCGGCAAGGCCTCGGGTGCGAACCATTCGGCCGCCGCGATCTCGAGGCGTTGGCGCTTGCCCATCGCCGCCGCGCGCGCGACGAACACCTCGATCGTGTCGCGCTTGCCTTCGCGCGTGCTGACATAGGTGCCGAGCTTGCGCTCGATCGCGAGTTCCGCGATGCCGATCTCTTCCCGCACCTCGCGGCGCAGCGCCGCTTCCGCCGCCTCGCCGCGCTTCATCGCGCCGCCCGGCAGATACCAGTATTTGTCGTAGGTGTGCTTCACCAGCAGCAGCCGCCCGTCCGGCCCCAGCACCACCGCGCGCACGCCGAACGTCACCGGCTTCGTGATGCGCCAGTAGATGCGAAGGCTGCGGTTCACGAGGGTTGCGAAGGGACGGAGCATTAGCGATTTAGGCCCTGCACTGGAGCATTGCGATTGTATTAGATGCTGGCATGTTGCTGGCATACCGGATCGCGTTATCAATCCGCTGGAGTTGATATGGCACGTCAAATCTCTATCCGCGATATCGCTCCAGTTCTTCGCGCCGCCGAACAATGGATCGAATCCTGCCTGGTCGAGGATGGTTCGGTCTTTTCCGATCAACAGCTTTGGACGCCAAAATTTGTCGACGAAGTGAATGCGGCATTTGTTGAGAATCCCGACTATGGCGA
>CAZUYG010000067.1:0-9808 GCA_964624265.1 uncultured Candidatus Odyssella sp. | reverse complement strand
GCGATCTCGTCGCCGCGGCCACCGGAACCTTCATGTTCGTTCGCCGCAACGCCGGGAAGGGGCTGGCCAAGCCATGAGCTCGGGCCTCGCCGATCTCGTGCGCGCCGCCCGCGAGGCGGGGGACATCAACCGCTTCATCGACGCGATTCCCTATGCGCGCTTCCTCGGCATCTCCGCGGCGGCCGAGGGCGGCATTCTTACCGCCAAGCTCGCCAGCTCCGACAAGATCATCGGCAACCCCGCGCTGCCGGCGATCCATGGCGGCGTCGTCGGCGCGTTCCTCGAAACGACGGCAATTCTTCAGCTGCTGTGGACGCTCGACAGCGTCCGCATTCCCAAGACGATCACGATCACGTTCGACTATCTCCGGTCGGCGGGCGCGTTCGACACGTTCGCGCGCGCCGAGGTGACGAAGCTCGGCAGCCGCGTCGCCAACGTGCGCGCCTACGCTTGGCAGGCGGACATCGCCAAGCCCGTCACCAGCGCCAATGCCAATTTCCTCATCACCCCGGCCGGCGAGGACGGGAATGGCTAAGCGCGCGATCGAGCGCGGCTGGCAGCGCGAGCGCGTGCTGAAGGCCGATTTCTTCAGCCAGGTCGAGATCGGCCGCTGGCCCGAGCGCTGGGGCGATGCGCTCGTCGTGATGCGCGACGTCGGCGCGTCGGTCTGGTGGATCAAGCCGCTCGCGCATTTCATGATCCGCAAGGAAGTCCGCGCGCTGCGCCGGCTGACCGAGGCCGGCTATCCGCATGCGCCGCATCTCCTGCACTGGGACGGGCGCTATCTCTGCCGGTCGTGGCACGAGGGTCAGGCGCTCAAAACCGCGCAGGTGCGCGAGCCCGGCTTCTATCGCACGGCGTTTCACATCCTGCGCCGCCTGCACCGGCTCGGCATCGCGCACAACGATCTCGCCAAGGAACCGAACTGGCTGGTCACGGCCGATGGGCGCCCGTTCCTGATCGATTTCCAGCTGGCGAAAGTCGCGCCGCGGCGCGGTTGGCTGTTCCGACGCATGGCGCGCGAGGATTTGCGCTATCTGCTGAAGCACAAGCGCAAATACTGTCCGGAGGCGATGACCGCGCGCGAAAAGCGCATCGCCGCCACGCCCGGCATCTTCTCGCGCGTTTGGCGCAAAACGGGCAAGAAGGTCTACAATTTCGTCACGCGGAAGATTTTCGGCTGGGAAGACGCCGAGGGCGAAGGCCACTACAAGCGCTACGGCAAGAAATAGATTTCGCTACTGACGCAAGAGAGCCGGCACCTTGATGCCCCGTTCGGCGAAGTATTTGAGCGCGCCGGGGTGGTAGGGCAGGAACGTATTGCGGTCCCATTTTTCCGGCACGGTTTCTCTGGCCGAGGCGTGGCCTTTGACGATCAGGCCGCTCCGCTCCATCACCGTCTTCGTGATCCGATAGGCGACGCTATCGATCATGTCCATGTGCACGACGAAAAAATTGAATGTGCCGAGCGTCTTTTGATCGCCGTCGAGCTGACGGTAGGTCGTCTTCGGGATCACGGCTTCGGTCAGTTCCGGCATCGCCTTGCGAATCGCGGCGATCTCCTGATCGGTGTAGCGGATGAAGCGCACCGCTCGCTCGTCTTCGATCGTGCTGAAGGCGTCGATCGGCAGACCGGCGGCGAAAGCGAAGGCGTCGATCCTGCCATCGATGAGCTGGTCGGCCATTGCGGCCGCGCCGCCGTACTGGAAGTCCGCTGCAATGCCGATGGCCTTGAACATCATCGGGAAGTACGTTCCCGGCGTTCCCGCCTTCGGCCCCACGCCGATCTTGCGCCGCGCCATGTCCTTGACCGAGCGGATATCGCTCTTCTCGAGCACGACGAAATGGAACGGCGTATCGTACATCGGGAACAGCGCGCGGATCTCGCGGAATTTCTTGCCCTTCGTCCAGGGCGCGCCGGCGGTCCACGCCTGGTGCGCAATGCCCATCGTCGTCATGCCGAGATCGATCTTCTTCTCGCTGAGCAGCACGATGTTGTCGTTAGGCCCGTCGGTCTCGCGCGTGGTGACGGGAATTCGGGCTTCTTTCGCGATCAGCCGCGCGACGAACCCGCCATAGATCACATAGGTTCCGCCCGGCCGCGCCGTGCCAAGCGTGAGACGAGCAGGCTGCCCGGCGGCAGGAGCCGCTCGGTCGAGCATCGCCAAAAGCGCGAGAAGGATAACGCAGAGTGCCCGCATGTTCGTCTTGCCGCCGCGAGTGGACGGCAGCTTCATGCGTCGCAGGTGGTAAAGGTGCGTTAAGCGCTGAAGGTTAACGGCGCGTCGGCGCTCACTCGGCCGCGTTCTCGAGGGGCTCTGGGCCGGAGAAGGGCCGGTCGTGCTGCAGAGCCGGGATGCGGCGGCGTGCTTCGGCGGACTTGGCCGGATCGATTTCGGCGACGATCACGCCCTCGCTCTCGCCGCCGTCGGCGAGCACCTCGCCCCACGGATCCACGATCAGCGAATGGCCGAACGTGCGCCGGCCTTGCGCATGGGTGCCGCACTGCGCGGCGGCGATGACGAACGCACCGCACTCGATCGCGCGCGCGCGCAGCAGGATGTGCCAATGCGCGCGCCCGGTCTGCTCGGTGAAGGCGGCGGGGACCGTGAACATCATGGCGCCGGCATTGGCCATCGCGCGGTAGAGCTGCGGGAAGCGCAGATCGTAGCAGATCGTCAGGCCGAGCACGCCCCAAGGGGTCGGTGCGGTCACGGCGCGATCGCCCGGAACGATGCGCTCGGATTCGCGGTAGCGTTCTCCGCCGGCCAGATCGACGTCGAACAGATGCAGCTTGTCGTAGCGCGCGGCGACGTTGCCCGCCGGATCGAACAGCAGCGAGCGATTTGCGTATTTCGTCTCGTTCAGCCTGATCGAGAGCGAGCCCCCGAGGATCCACGCGCCGGTTTCGCGCGCGAGCGCGCGGAAGGCGGGGATGGCCGGATGCTCGGCCTCCGGCAGCGCCTTCCGGATGGCGTCGGCGGCCACGGGCTCGATCATCGTCACGTTTTCGGGGTAGGTGATGAGATCCGCGCCCATGCGGCGCGCTTCGCGGCCCAGGCGCAAAGCCGTCTCGATGTTCGGCTGAAGCTCGCGCCCCGCCGTCACCTGCACGCAGGCCGCCCTGAATTTCGCACTCACGATGCCGCCTTCAGCATCGGGTCGAGCTTGCCCTCGGCGTCGAGCGCGTAAAGATCGTCGCACCCGCCGACGTGCTTGCCGCCGATCCAGATTTGCGGAACGGTTCGCTGGCCGGACCGCTTCATCACGTCCTTGCGCTTGTCGGGGTCGAACGTGACGTCGGTTTCCTCGAAGGGAACGCCCTTGCGCTCGAGCAACGCCTTGGCCGACGCGCAATAGGGGCACAGCGCCGTCGTGTAGATTTCGATCTTCGGCATCTTCCTCTCCGCGCCGCCGCGCCCCATCCCCGCGGCCGGTCGCTCATATTCCAATACTGACGCAAATAGCGTGCCGGATAAAGGCCGGCAGATGCTTTACGGGGCTAGGCCGGGCACCGTTCCTGCAGCCAGGGCAGCACCTTGGCCAACTGCTCGCGCACCGGCAGGGCGGGGTCCTCGCCCTCGTTCGGCTCGAAATAGTGGAGCCGGTCGGGGAAATCGAAGTAGGCTTTGTCCTTCGCGGCGAGCGCGCGGAAGATCGCCTTGGAATGCGCTTCGGGATAGACGTCGCGGTCGCGCCCGGCGTTCACTAGCGCGGTCGGCACCGTCACGGCGGCGGCGGTCTTGAGCAGGTTCGCGTTGCTCGAAAGCCCCGACCAGGTGGAGAGCCAGGCATCCGGCGTTTGCAGCCGGCCGAAACCCAGAAGCTGATAGTTCATCAGGTCCGGCCGCTCGCTCAACAGACAGCCATAGCCGCGGTTCGAGGGGTCGAGCCGGCGGTCGACGTAGTTCGGATTCGCCATCGTGCGGTAAACCGTCATCACCGGCTGAAACGAGGCGCGCTGCAGGATTGCGCGCTGGCGTTCGAACGGCAGGCGCGCGAACGCCGTGTCGGCGCGGCTGGCTTCGGCATCGGCCTGCCGCTCGATCATGCCGCGTGCCAGCGCATCGAGGCGCGCCACCCGTGCCACCTGCGCGGCTCGGTAGCGCTTGAGAAACGCCTCGTCGTACTCGCTCCACTGCGGCGCAGGTTTGAAACCATTGCGCGGATCGTAGAGATCGAGCGAAGGGTCGGTCAGCAGCGGATCCCTTTCGTCGACCACGGCGGGGTCGATCACGTCGTTCATGATCAAGCCCTGGCCGGTATGCGCCGCTGAAATGATCATCGCATCAAAGGGCGGCAGCGCAGCGGCGGCGAGCGGAACCGGCCGTCCGGCGGGCGTTTTCGCGAGGCGGGCGGCCGGCGCGGCCACCGCCTGCTGCTGGTAAAAGCCGCCGAGCGAACCGCCCCCCGAATTGCCGAGCCAAACGATTTTTTCGATTCCCTTCTCGTCCCGGAGCCAGGCCGCATAGGCGCCGATGTCGAGCAGGAGCTGCTCGTGCACGCAGTTCACGTCGTTGTTGATCGAGCGCAGATTGGCCCCGAGGCAGGCGTAGCCGGCGCGCAGGAATTCCGGAAACGCGTAATGCTGGCTGAAATCCACCCGCGGATGTGCGGCCATCACCGCGACGCGCGCGCGCCGCCCCTTGGGCGACCAGTAAAGGCCGCGAACCTGCGCGCCGTCATGGGCGTTCACCGTCGCCTGTTCGAGATCGGCGAAATCCACCTTCTCGCGGAAGCGGATCCACGTGCCGCGCCAATAGGTGCGTGAAACCAGCGGCTGACTCATGCTTGCCTCATCCCATCGTGCGCGGCAGCCATGTCGAAATGACCGGAAACGCGAGCAAGGCCGCCACCACGAAAATCTCGATCACGAGGAACCGCCAGACACCGGCGAAGATCGTGTCCACCGGCACCTTGCCGTCGGTCGAGGTGTGAATCACGAACACGTTGAAGCCCACCGGCGGCGTGATCAGGCCGATTTCGAGCATTTTCACGACGATGACGCCGAACCAGATGAGATCGATGCCGGTTCCTTGCATGAGCGGCACCAGGACCGGCAGCGTCAGCAGCAGAATGCCGAGCGGGTCGAGGAACATGCCCATCACGAGGTAGAGCAGCACCACGGCCAGCAGCAGCGACCACTGCGAAAGGCCGAGCGCGCCCATCCAGGCGACGACGCCGTTCGTGGCGCCGGTCAGCGCGATGAACGTCGCGAACATCTTCGCGCCGATCGCGACGAAGAAGATGCTCGCCGTCTGCACGACCGTCTCCGACATCGCGAGCTTGAAATCGGCGAGCGAGAGGCGGTGCCCGAAAATGCCGATCGCCAGCGCAGCGGCCACCGACACGGCCGCGGCCTCGGTGGCCGTGAAAATGCCGCCATAGATGCCGACGACGATGATGAGAAACAGCAGCGCCGCCGGCCACGCCTTCACCATCGCCGTGACATTGTCGCGGCGCGTGAAGCGGAGGCCGGGCGAGGGCACGTCCTGCGGCCGAACGCGCGCCCACCATACGACGACGACGACATAGGCCAGCATCGACACGATGCCGGGCAGCACGCCGGCGAGGAACAGTTTGGAAATCGACTGCTCCGCGAAGATGCCGTAGATCACGAAGGGCACGCTCGGCGGTATCAGCGAGCCGAGAGTGCCGCCGGTCGCCACCGTCGCGGTCGCGAAACGCGGCGAATAGCCGAAGCGCAGCATTTCGGGAACCGCAATTCGCCCGAACGTCGCCGCGCAGGCGACGCTCGATCCCGTGATCGCCGAAAATCCGCCGCAGCCGAGTATCGATGCGATGCCGAGCCCGCCCGGCACGCGCGCCAGCCAGACGCGGACCGCGTGATAGATGTCGGTGGTGATCCCGGTGCGAAACGCGATCGCGCCGAGCGCGATATACAGCGGAACGAGACTCAACTCGTACGAATGCACGAAGCTGAAACTGCTGCTCGAGACGAGGCGCAGGGTGGGGCGCACGGCCGCGTCGAGATCGAATGCCTTGCCCTCGGGCCACGCGTAGAGCACGAACGTCGCGACGAACGCGACGCCGCCGAGCGCGAACCCGATCGGCATGCGCAACGCGATGAAAAGCATCGCCACCGCGAAGGCGAGGCCGCCAAGGAGGATCGGGTCCATCGCTCAGTGTCCGGTAGCGCCCTCGGACGCGCTGGCGCCCGTTCCCGCCGGCGCGTTGTCGGTGAAGACGCGGTGGATCGAGCGGGCGACGAAGATCAGCATGCCGATCAGGAAGGCGAGGCGTCCCGGCCACTCCGCGATTTCGAGGCCGCCGTCGTAGTAGCCGCCGGTTCGCCAAGCAGACGAAAAATTTGCCCAGCCGCTCCAGACGATCGGGATCAGGAACAACATCGACAGGACGCCCATGACGGCATTGAGGGTCCGCTGCGTCCGCGGCGCGAGCCGCCGCACGAGGACGTCGACCGCGATGTGCGCGCGGCGCCCCGCCACCGTCGCCAGCGGCAGCATCACCGCCAGCACCATCAGATCCTGAATGATGATCTCGGCGTCGGGAATGCCGAACCGGAAGACCGTCCGGCCGGCGATGTTGATGCAGATGATGGCTCCGGCCACGAGCACCGCCACCGCCGCGATCGCGATGGCGGCGCGCTCGATGAACCGGAAGCCGGCCTCCACGAAGGCCTACCGCTTCCAGGGATAGTTCTTGGCCTTGAGTTCCGCCTCGTATTTGTCCATGTGCGCGCGATACTGCGCGAGGATGCGATCGGCGGAATATCCGGCGGCGTTCGTCTTGGACTTCCAGTCCTCGAAATACTTTTCGCCGGCCTTCAGCAGCTTCGCCTTTTCGGCTGCCGGGAACTCGTGGACGTTCACCTTGTGGCCGTCGATGCCGGCCTTCATCGCCGCCAGCGCGCTGTCGTTCGCGCCGATCATCAGTTCCGCTACCTTGTCGATCATCGCGCTTCCGGCCTCCCGCAAGGCCTTTTGCTGGTCGGCGGGCATCTTTTCGAAAATTTCCTTGTTGACGATGACGGCCCAGGCGAGGTGCTGGCCCCAATCGAGCTTGATGATGTCTTTCGCCGCCTCGTAATCGCGCAGGATGCGCATGCCGTAGAGATAGTTGTGGTTGCAGGTGATGGTGCCTGCGTCCAGGGCGCGGTTGGCCTCGGTTCCGGAGAACCGCAGCACACTGGCGCCGAGGCTTTCCATCACCTGGCCGTAGAAGCCGGCGGAGCGGATCTTCACGCCCTTGAAGTCGTCGACCTTGCTCAGAACCTTGTTCTTGCAGATGAGCTGAACTTCGGTGGTCGTGAAGTTCGAGAGATAGACGACATTGGCGGCGTCGAACGCCTTCTTGAGGTCGGGCGACGTGGTGGCGAGATCGTACATCGCGCGCAGGCCCACCCACACGTCGGAGGATCCCACCGGCAGGTCGCCGACGTTGTACGGCAGCATCTCGCGCGCGGTGTAGCTGCCGACGATCGAACCCATCTCGGCCGCGCGGTCGCCGACGCCTTTCAGCGAGGAGCGCGCGTCCATCAACGAGCCGCCCCAGAAGAAATTGATCTTGAGGGCGCCGTTGCTGCGCTTGGCCACTTCCGCGGCGAACCAGTTCATCGCCGCGGCGCGTTCGCCGCGGTTCACCGAGGGTTCGGTATAGCGCAGCACGGTTTCGGCGGAGGCTGCCGCCGCGAATGCAATCGACGCGGCAAGGCCGGCCGCGGCCAGCGGAGCAAATTTCGGCACGTTACCCTCCCTCGAAGCTTAGATTTCTATGTTTCGAAGGATAATACGTCCCGGCCGCGCGTGTCCATGCGGTCGCCGCAATTCGGCCATCTCGCGGACGGCCTCGGCGGCGCGTCAGCCCTCGTCGCCGCCCTCGACGATGTCTTTGAGGCCCCAGAGATCCTTGATGGCGAGGCCGGAGCCTTGCTTTTCGGCAACCCCTTTCTTGATGAGGTCGCTCACCGCGCGCGCCACGGTCTCGCGGGTCGTTCCGCAGCGCGAGGCGAGGTCCGAGTGCACCGGCAGCGGATCGATCAGCGCGGAGTCCGCATCGTCCTTCGCGAGCGTCCGCGCGAGGCGCAGGATCTCGGCATAGACGCGCGTGTACGCGCCCAGGGTCGAAAGATCCATGATCCGGTCGTTGGAGAAGCGGATGATCGCCGCGAGCCGCTCGATGACGGAGACCGCGAATTCCGGATGCTCGCGCATCGATTTCTTGAAGACCTCGGGGGCCAGCGACGCGATCAGCGAGCGCTTGATCGAGACGACGCTGGCCGATCGCGGCTTGCCGTCGATGGCGGAGAGCTCGCCGAACATGCCGCCCGCGCGAATCTCGTCGTAGCTGACCTCGCGCCCGGAATAGGAATAGTTCACGATGCGCACGACGCCGCCGACGACGAAATAGACGTCGCGGCTCTCGCTCTCGCGATCGATGATCTGCTCGTCGGTCTTGTATTCTTTCCAAACGCAGCGCTTTTCGAGTTCGCGCCGCACCGCTTCGGGCAATGACGCGAGCACCGGAATCTTGTCGAGCGACCGCTGCACCGGCCAGGTCGCGCCGCGCAACCGGCGCTGGGCCGAGACGGGTTCAGCCATGTTCCCCTCCCTTGGGGCCGTAGAAAACGACCCAGGTGCCGAAATCGGCGCTGAAGGATTCGAAGCGGTGCTCGGTACCGGCCGGCGCGAACAGCGCGTCGCCCGGACCGAATTGTACGCGCCGGCCCGCGCAGAAAAAGGTGCCGTGGCCATTCGCGACAATGTAGATCTCGTCCTGATCGTGCGGCGTTTGCGGGTCGCCGCCTTGCGGCGCGTAGTAGCGCAACGCCATCGAGCCATGCCGCATCAATTCGGCCGATCGGAAGCCCGCCGGTATCGGCGCTTGCCTGGCCTCATCGAGCGTTGCGTGTAGGGGCAGGGCCATAGATCGCTCCGGGCACTCGGGCCCTCAAAGTGCCCGCTCGCCTGCGCCTGTCAAGTCATGCCCCTCGCGTTCTCTTAGTCGGCTTTGAGAACGCGTGCAATGGCGAGCGCATCGACGCCGGCGGCGCCGGCACGGAGCAGCGCGCGGGCGGCGGAATCGAGCGTGGCGCCGGTGGTCAGAACGTCGTCGATCAGCACGATGCGCTTGCCCCAAACGACCGGGCGCCGCCGCGGCGGCACCCGGAATGCGCCGCGCACGTTGAGCCGCCGCTCGCGGGCGCCCAGCCCGCCCTGGCTCGGAGTCGGCTTGATTCGCGCCAGCGCGTCGGGCGCCCAGGCAATGCCGGTCTGGCGCGAAAGCGCGCGCGCCAGCAGCGCCGACTGGTTGTAGCGGCGCCGAAAGAGACGCCGCCAATGCAGCGGGACGGGCACGATCAGATCGGCCGTCGCCAGCACCTCGCTGCCGGCCCGTCCGATCCAGCGTGCCAGGGCCGGCGCGGCGTGAACGCGGTCGGCGTTCTTGAAGCGCAGGATCAGGGGCTTGCTCGCATCGTCGTAACGCATCACCGCGCGGGCGCGGCCGAACGACGGTGGATGCGCCATGCACGCGCCGCAGAGGGACGTCGCCTGTGCGTGCTCGAACGGCAGTCCGCAACGGTCGCACTGCGGCGGGCCGATGAAGCGTATCGCGCCCCAGCATTCGGGGCAGAGGGCGCCGGGCTCGCCCACGGGCTTGCGGCAGGCGAGGCACAGCGGCGGCAATACGAGGTCGAGCGCCAGCCGCGCCGCGCGGCGAATGCTGGAAAGCCGGTTTGCCGTGGCTTCGGACATGCGGCGATCCTACCCCGCCGCCGGTCCCGCTCACAGCCGCTCCGGTTTCGGGCTACACTGCCTCCCATGAG
>CAZUYG010000066.1:0-9836 GCA_964624265.1 uncultured Candidatus Odyssella sp. | reverse complement strand
CCGAAGCGCTCCCGCCGCGCGATCCAGCAGCGTTTTCACCGCCTCCATCGGCGCGGGCGCGAGGCCCTGCTCGCGCGCGACCGCGAGCATGATGCGCCGCGGGCCGCCCAGCGAGCAGGCGGTGATCGGCCCGGTCGCGAGATCGCGGTCGGCGCGCGGCCGGCGCACCACGCACAGCGCCGCGCCGATGCGGCGCTCCTCGTCGCGATAGAGGTTCGGCTCGCGCCCCGCCGGCAGGCAGCCCACGTCGCACGCCTCGGCGCGCGCGGGCAACGGCGCGAACGGGCGGCCGTCCCGCCGGCTCCAGACCGTGAGCTCGAGCGTTTCGCCGGGTTCCGTCTGCATGCGGCAAATCTGGCGGCGATACGGTCCGAGCCGGTCGTCGAGCGCGTCGGCGCCGAACGCGCGCAGTTTCAGCGCCGCTTCGGCCTCCGCCTTCGGCATCGCCGCGCAAAGATCGGGCGCGCGCGTCTGTGCGGCCGCGCTCGAAGCGAGCACGGCAAGGAACAGCGCCATGATCGAGCGCATGGCTTTCATCGTCGGCGGCGCCATCGCTTGAAGGTTCGCCGCGACCAAATCAGAATTGTCGTCCCCGCGAAAGCGGGGACCCATCTCTCCGGCGGCGGATCGGCCGCGCATTCGCTATGCTGGCGGCGGCATGGGCCACCGCTTTCGCGGGGCCACAGGTTTGGAATTGGCGAGAGCCTGAATGACCGACGTGAACTTCTACCATCTGCAACGCTCGGCGCTCGATCAGGCGCTGCCGAAGCTGCTGGAGAAAATCCTCCAGGCCGGCAAGCGCGCCGTAGTGATGGCGCGCTCCGACGAGCGCGTCGAGGCCTTGAACGCGCGGCTCTGGACCTACGATCCCAATTCCTTCCTGCCGCACGGCAGCAAGGCCGACGGCAACGCCGCCGAGCAGCCGGTGTGGCTCACGATCGAGGACGAGAACCCGAATGGCGCCACCGTGCTCGTGCTCACCGACGGCGCGGCGACGGAAAAGCTCGGGCAGTACGAGCGCTGCCTCGAACTGTTCGACGGCAACGACCCCGAACGCGTCGCGGAGGCCCGCGAGCGCTGGACCGCCTACAAGAGCGCGGGCCACGCCGTCACCTATTGGCAGCAGGGCGAGCGCGGCTGGGAGAAGAAGGCGTAAGCCTGCGCCCATTTTGCTCCGGCGCCTCGCTTGTCGGCGCGCGCCCGAGCGGCTATATCGCGCGCCATCCCGAGGGCGCCGCGCGCCCATTCACCAGAGACAAACGAAGAGCGGAACAATGGCGGTCGAGCGCACCTTTTCGATCATCAAGCCGGATGCGACCAAGCGCAACATCACCGGCAAGATCAACGCCCTCATCGAGGGCGCCGGCCTGCGCATCGTCGCGCAGAAGCGGCTCAAGCTTTCGCAGCAGCAGGCCGAGGGCTTCTACGCGGTCCACAAGGAGCGGCCGTTCTACAAGAGCCTCGTGTCGTTCATGACGTCGGGGCCCGTCGTCGTGCAGGTGCTCGAGGGCGAGAACGCCGTCGCCAAGTACCGCGAAGTGATGGGCGCCACCGATCCGGCCAAGGCCGCGCCCGGCACGATCCGCAAGCTTTGCGCCGAATCGATCGAGGCCAATTCCGTGCACGGCTCCGACGCCGCCGAGACCGCGAAAACGGAGATCGCGTTCTTCTTCAAGCCCGACGAGATCGTCGGCTGAGTTTTTCCCGACGCGAATGCAAAAGGCCGCCCTTCGAGGCGGCCTTTTCGTTTGCGCGTCGTTCGCGCGGTGCTAGGCGACGAAAACGCCCAGCAGCACCAGCAGCACGATGACGCCCACCGTGCCGTAGGTCAGCAGCTTGGTGAACCCGGTGTAGGTTCCCATGTGGCTGCGCATGTCGAATTCGTTCGTGGCCATCTTCAACCCCTTGTCTCGTTCCGCGCCCCCGAGCGCGACGGGGCTTCTCATAACCGATGCGACGTTTCGGCGCAACGATCAGGCCATCACCGGCGGCGGGTTGATCAGGGCGGCCTCCTGCACCGGCGCGCCGCGGACGAGGCAACGCTCGTTCTCGACCGAAAGACGCCCCTCGGCGGCGAGTTTCAACGCCAGCGGATAGCAGCGGTGCTCGGCGGCGAGCACGCGCGCGGCGAGGGCGGCCTCGTCGTCGCCGGGCAGCACCGGCACGGCCGCCTGCACGATGATCGGCCCGTCGTCCATCGCCGCGCGCACGAAATGCACCGTGCAGCCATGCAGCCGGACGCCGGCCTCGAGCGCGCGCCTGTGCGTGTCGAGGCCGCGGAACGCGGGCAGGATCGAAGGGTGGATGTTGATGAGCCGGTCGCGCCAAGGATCGACGAACGTTTCCGTCAGCAGCCGCATGAAGCCGGCGAGGCAGACGAATTCCACCCCGGCCTCTGCGAGCGCCGCGGTCAGTGCGCGCTCGAACGCCGCGCGGTCCTTGGCGAAGCCGCGATGATCGATCACCCGCGTCGCGATGCCGGCTTCGTGCGCGCGCAAGAGTCCGGCGGCGCTCGCTTCGTTCGACAGCACCAGCGCGATTTCGGCCGGGAAGCGCGGCACGCGGCAGGCGTCGATCAGCGCCTGCATGTTCGAGCCGCGGCCGGAGATCAGGACCCCGACTTTCAGTCGGGCCATGTCGGCGACCAATTGACGAGCTCGACGCGCGCGGGCGCCTTCGCATCCGCGGCGGCGACGATCTGGCCGATCTCGCGCACGGATTCCCCTTCGGCGCCGAGCAGGTGCTGCAGCGCCCAGGCGCGCGGCGCGTCCACGACCATCGCCATGCCGACGCCGCAGTTGAACGTGCGCACCATCTCGTCGCGCGCGACCTTGCCGGTCTTCATCATCCAGCCGAACACCGGCGGCACCGGCCACGATCCCGCGTCGATGCGCGCGACGGTTCCGGCCGGCAGCACGCGCGGGATGTTCTCGGTGAGCCCGCCGCCGGTGATGTGCGCCATCGCCTTCACGCCGCCGGCCTTCACCGCGGCGAGGCACGAGCGAACGTAGAGCCGCGTCGGCGCCAGCAGCGCCTCGCCGAGCGTCTGCGCCGGATCGAACGGCGCCTTGGCGGTGTAGGGCAGGCCCGATTGCGCCACGATGCGGCGCACGAGCGAGTCGCCGTTCGAGTGCACGCCGCTCGAGCCGAGGCCGAGGATGATATCACCGGGCTTCACGTCCGGGCGCGGCAGCGTGGCGCCGCGCTCGACCGCGCCCACCGCGAAGCCGGCGAGATCGTAATCGCCCTTGGCATAGACGCCGGGCATCTCCGCGGTCTCGCCGCCGATCAGCGCGCAGCCCGATTCGCGGCACGCGGCCGCGATTCCCTTAACGACCGCCGCCGCCTCGGGCACCTTGAGCGCGCCGGTCGCGTAGTAGTCGAGGAAGAACAGCGGCTCGGCGCCTTGCACGACGAGGTCGTTCACGCACATCGCCACGAGATCCTGGCCGATCGTGTCGTGCCGGCCGGTCTCGATCGCGACTTTCAGCTTCGTGCCGACGCCGTCGGTCGTCGCGACCAGGATCGGATCGCGATAGCCGCAGGCCTTCAGGTCGAACAGCGCGCCGAAGCCGCCGAGGCCGCCCATGCTGCCGATGCGCGCGGTGGCCTTGGCGGCCGGCTTGATCGCGTCGACCAGCGCGTTGCCGGCGTCGATGTCGACCCCGGCTTCCTTGTATCTTTCCGTGGATATGGACCAATCTCCCCGTTGCGTCGGGCGCGTTTCGCCGCCCTTATAGCGCCGCTTCCTGAGGAGTGAAACCGATGCAGCTCGTCGTCCGGGGACGAACGCTGTGGATTGCGCTGATCGCCCTGCTGCTGGCGCTGCCCGCGCACGCCGAGCAGGCCGACGTCTTCGTCGTCACCGGCGTCAAGGTCGAGGCGAAGGGGGCGCGGCCCGACCTGGCGCGCGCCAAGGCGGTGGCCGACGGGGAGCGGGCGGCGCTCGCCCGGCTGCTGCGCAAGCTCACGCTGGCCGAAGACCACGCGCGCCTGCCGAAGCCGGACGCCGAGGCGGTGCGGAACGCCGTGCGCAATTTCTCGGTGGAGAGCGAGAACCAGCAGGGCGACAAGTACACGGCGTCGGTCGCCTACCGCTTCGACAGCGATCTGGTGCGCGCGATGCTCGAAGGCGCGGGCCTGCAGTTCCTGCAGACGCCAAGCCCGCCGCTCGTCGTGCTGCCGGTGTGGAAGGAAGAGGGCAAGCCCACGCTGTGGGACGATCCGAACCCGTGGCGCGAGGCCTGGATGCGCCACGAGCCGGCCGACACGCTGGTCGATTTCACGCGGCTGCGGGGCGATCTGGCCGACCTCAAGGCGATCAGCGGCGAAGAAGCAGCGGCCGGCAACCGCGCCGCGCTCGGCCGCATCGGCGATCACTACAAGGCCGGCCTCATCGCGGTGGCGGTGGGATCGGTCGAGAAAGGCCAGCGCCGCATCGCCGTGCAGCTCTACGATCTCGCCAACGGGCGCGCGAGCGCCGTCGGCGTCTTCCCGGCTGGCACGGACGAGGCGGGGTTCGACAAGGCCGCGGCCGCGATCGCGCGCGCGATCGACGCCGCATGGAAGAAAAGCGCCGTGCTGATCGAGCAGAACGCCGTCGTCGTGCGCATGCGCGCGCCGCTGCAGGGCCTCGAGCACTGGATCAAGATCCGCCAGTCGCTGCAGAGCATGCCGCAGCTGCGCAACCTCGCCACGCTTTCGATGAGTCCCGGCGAGGCGCTGATCGAAATCCGCTTTGCCGGCACGATCGCGGAGCTGCGCCGTCAGCTCGATCAGCGCGGTATGGCGGTCACGGTCGAGCCGGCCAAGGACGGGGCGCCGGAAACCTGGCTGCTGAAGCCGCCCTCCACGGTCGTGAAAGAGACCGACCTTGCGCCTGCGCCGGGCACGCCGCCCGCCAAGGCCGAAGAGCGCCCCAAGGACGGCGCGTCTCCGGACAAGAAGACGGAACCGCCCAAGAAGCCGTGAACCTGCCGAACCTGATTTCGCTGGTGCGGCTCGCGGCCGTGCCGATCGTCGTCTGGATGATCGCGACCGGGCGCTTCGCCGGGGCGTTCTGGCTGTTCGTCGCGACCGGCGTCAGCGACGCCATCGACGGCTGGCTCGCGCGCGTGCTGAACCAGCGCACGCCGCTCGGCGCCTATCTCGATCCGATCGCCGACAAGCTGCTGGTGGTCTGCGTGTTCGTGACGCTCGGCCAAACCGGCAAGATCGACTCGTGGCTCGTGGTTCTCGTCGTCGCGCGCGACGTGATGATCGTGGGCGGCATCATCCTGCTGTTCCTGATCGAGCATCGGATCGCGATCGCGCCGAGCTTCATCAGCAAGGCGAACACGATGGTGCAGATCGCGTTCGCCGGCTTCGTGCTCGCGCGCCACGGGCTCGATATCGGCGGCGCGCCGCTGGACGCGGCGCTGGAATGGGCGGCCTATGGGGTGGCGCTGACCACGCTGCTTTCGGGCGCGCACTACGTCGGCGTGGGCCTCCGGCACCTCGCCGCCCGCGGCGCGAAGGGCTGAGCCGCCATGCCCGCCCGCCAGCTCGCGCTCGATCTTCCGCACCGCGCGGCGCAGGGGCGCGGCGATTTCCTCGTGGCGCCGAGCAATGCCGCCGCGGTCGCCTGGATCGACCGCTGGCCCGACTGGCCCGCGCCGGGGCTGGCGCTGTATGGGCCGGCGGGATCGGGCAAAAGTCATCTCGCCGCCGTCTGGCAGGCGCGCAGCGGCGCCGCCGCCATTTCGGCCGCGGCGCTGCGCGAAGGGCGCATCGAGGCCCGCTATTGCGTGTTCGAGGAAGGGGAGGCGGTGCTCGGCGATCGCCGGGCCGCGGAGGCGCTGTTCCACCTCTACAACCGGATCGCCGCGCAGCGCGGCCACCTGCTCGTGACCGGCGCCGAGCCGCCGGCGCGCTGGAACCTGAAACTGGCCGATCTCGCTTCGCGCCTCCGGGCGCTGCCGGCCGCCGAAATCCGCCCGCCCGACGACGAGATGCTTTCGGGCCTGTTCGCGAAGCTGTTTCGCGACCGCCAGCTCGCCGTCCCCGGTGAGGTGATTCTTTACCTCGTGCAGCGTATCGAGAGGTCCTGCGCCGCGGTGGCGCGCACGGTCGAGGCGCTCGACCGCGCGTCCCTGGCCGAGCGCCGGCCGATCACGCTGCCTTTCGCCCGCGCGACGCTGGGGCTGGCGTAAGCGGCAGGGCGAGCGAATGGGGATAAGGCAAACCAGCGTTTGTGCATGGGCCGAAAAAGTGTTACAAGATATGGGGAATTACACGGTCGAAGGCCCTGGCGAGATGTGCTATGCGGTTTTCTGGGTTCGGGGCCCCGCCTGCGACACGAAACGGCCGTTGAGGGGAAATGACCAAACGGAGACGTCTCCGGCCGGCGAATGGGTGCGACCTGCGCGCGGCACGCCCGGCCGCCGGATCGCGGGTGGCGCCAGCGGACGGCCGCATGCCGCCGCTGCCAAGACCGTCATCGAATTCCGCGAAATCACTGATCCGTTCATCGCCTGCGCTGCGAGCACCGCGTTGCCCGTGGCGATGAGGGCCGCCAGCCGGCCGGCCTGAGGCGCGTTAGAGACCTGTCGTTGCCAACACCTCAAAAGGGGGAAAGAGAATGAGTCCGAGCATGGTTCGACTGGGCGGGATCCTCGCCTTCGTCCTGATCGCGGTCGTGATTATCGGTGCGTTCCTGGCGCAAAACCGGGCCGTCGCCATCATCTTCGGCCTGATCCAGACGGCGATCATGATCTTCGTCTTCTGGAGCTCGAAGGGCCTGTTCAACAGCCGCAACTACCGCACCGCCGACGTCGCGATCATGGGGATCATCGTGATCCTCGTCGTGCTGTGGATCTTCTCGCTGCTCGGCGGCGCCGGCGTGGGCGCGGTCGCCAATCCGCAGGCGCTGGCCTCGGCCCTCGGCGTGATCGGCATCATCTCGCTGATCGTGCTGCTCGCCTGGCTCGTGTTCTTCATCTGGTTCTCGATCGGCGCGATGGGCTTCGCCAATGCCGGCGGCGGCGGCCTGTGGAAGGCCATCGGCATCCTCTACATCGTCGGCCTCGGCCTGCTGATCCTCACGGTCGTGGTCGGCATCATCGCGGCCATGGCGCAGTCCCAGGGCATGGTCGGCCTGATGGCCATCACCGGCCTGATCGGCGCACTGGTGCTGCTGGCCGCCTGGATCTGCCACGGCATCGGCCTGATCACCGGCGCCGGCAAGATGGGCGCCTGACCGGCACGAGATCGCTCGCGGCGCCGCGCCCCGGGATCAGACCAGATCCTTGGGCGCGGCGTAGCGCGTGAGCGTTCCGGACTTCTCGGTCAGAGCGGCCCAGTCGTCGAGCGTCACCGCGACGACGGCGAGGGCCGCGGTCGGAAACTTCTCGCTCAGCCGTTTGCGCAGTGGCGCCGCGCCGTCTCCGACGAGTCGGCGCGCGAGCGCGTCCACGCCGCCCTCGTGTCCGACCCCGAGCACCGACGCGGCCGTGGCCGGCAGCTTCCGCAGCCGCTTCAGCAGCCGGTCAGCCGTCACCATGTAGAGGCCGGGATCGTGCTCGACCGCGGGGGCGCGCGGAAGCTCGTGCGCCGCGATCTCCCAGGTCTCCCGCGCCCGGCGCGCGGCCGAGCACAGGACGAGATCGGGCGCCAATCCTTCGTCGCGCAGATAGACGCCCATCACCGCCGCGGCCCGCCGGCCGCGCGGCGCCAAGGGGCGCTCGAAATCGTCGAGGCCCGGCTCGTCCCAGGCCGATTTCGCATGGCGCAGCAGCAGGATTCGGCGCGACGTCATTGAATTGTTACGGTTTTTTGACAGAAGCGGGCGGAAATCAGGCATCGCTGTCCTGAAACCGGCACGAAAACTGTTATAGTGCTTGCCGTCAACGCCCGTGACCGTCACGGGCCGCCCATCGCCGCAGCCGAAGGAGTGCCGTCCCTTGAACGAGGCCATCGCCCCGCCGCCAACGCGCGCGATCGACCCGGCTTCGCCGGCGCGGCTGATCAACCGCGAGCTTTCGTGGCTGGCGTTCAACGAGCGCGTGCTCGAGGAGGCGACGAACGCGAATCACCCGCTGCTCGAACGCCTGCGTTTCCTCTCGATCTCGTCGTCGAACCTCGACGAGTTCTACATGGTGCGCGTCGCCGGCCTGAAAGGCCAGATCGCCGCGAAAGTCGAGGCGCAGAGCGCCGAGGGCATGACGCCGGAGCAGCAGCTCGCCTCGATCCACGAGCGCGCCGTCGCGCTGCTCAAACAGCAGACGCTGATCTGGCGCGACCTCAAGAAGCGGCTGCGCAAGTCCGGCATCCTCGTCGTCGATCCCAAGGAACTGCCCGAAGAGGACCGCGCCTGGCTCGAGAAGTATTTTCTCGACAACGTGTTCCCGGTGCTGACGCCGCTGGCGATCGATCCGGCGCATCCGTTTCCGTTCATCCCGAATTTCGGGCTGACGATGGCGCTGGAGCTGGCGCCGATCGGGCGCGGCGACGCGCTGCGCGCGCTGGTGCGCCTGCCGCACCAGCTTCCGCGCTTCGTGCGCCTCTCGGGCGGCGACATCCGCTACGTGCTGCTCGAAGAGCTGGTGCTGCTCTGCATCAATCACCTGTTCCCCGAGTGCAAGGTGCTCGCGCATGGCTGCTTCCGCGTCATCCGCGACAGCGAAATGGAAATCGACGAGGAAGCGGAAGACCTCGTCCGCACGTTCGAATCGGCGCTGAAGCGCCGCCGCCGCGGCAACGTGATCCGGCTCACGGTGGAGGCGCGGATGCCGGCGCCGCTGCGCGAGTTCGTCGTCGGCAAGCTCGAAGTGCCGCCCACCGACGTGATCGAGATCGACGGGCTGCTCGGACTGTCCGACGTCGCGCGGCTCATCACCAACGAGCGGCCCGACCTGCTGTTTCCGCCCTACAATCCGCGCTTTCCGGAGCGCGTGCGCGAGTTCGGCGGCGATTGCTTCGCCGCGATCCGCCAGAAGGATTTCATCGTCCACCACCCGTTCGAGAGCTTCGACGTGGTGGTGCAGTTCCTGCGCCAGGCGGCGGCCGATCCCGCCGTCGTCGCGATCAAGCAGACGCTCTACCGCACCTCGCAGGATTCCCCGATCGTGCGCGCGCTCATCGACGCGGCCGAATCGGGCAAGTCCGTCACCGCGATGGTGGAGCTGAAGGCGCGCTTCGACGAAGAGGCGAACATCCGCTGGGCGCGCGACCTGGAGCGCGCCGGCGCGCAGGTGGTCTACGGATTCCTCAATCTCAAGACGCACGCGAAGGTTTCGCTCGTCGTGCGCCGCGAGGCCGGCGAACTGCGCTCCTACGCGCATTTCGGCACCGGCAACTATCACCCGATCACTGCGCGCATCTACACCGACCTGTCGTACTTCACGACCGATCCGGTGCTGTGCCGCGACGCCGCGCACCTGTTCAACTACATGACCGGCTATGCGCGTCCGGAGCCGATGCAGAAGCTCTCGGCCGCGCCGCTCGACCTGCGCGAGACGCTGCTGCAGCTGATCGGCGACGAGGTCGCGCATGCCAAGGCCGGCCGGCCCGGCCAGATCTGGGCGAAGATGAACTCGCTCGTCGATACCGAGGTGATCGACGCGCTCTACCGCGCCTCGCAGGCCGGCGTCGAGATCGACCTCATCGTGCGCGGCATCTGCTGCCTGCGGCCCGGCGTGCCGGGGCTGTCCGACAACATCCGCGTGAAATCGATCATCGGACGATTCCTCGAGCATGGGCGCATCGTCGCGTTCGGCAACGGCCAGAAGCTGCCGCACCGCGACGCGAAGGTGTTCATCTCCTCGGCCGACTGGATGCCGCGCAATCTCGACCGCCGC
>CAZUYG010000065.1:0-9844 GCA_964624265.1 uncultured Candidatus Odyssella sp. | reverse complement strand
TCGTGAGCGTGATCTTCGTCGTGTTCGGCCGGCGATCCGCTTCGTACGCCTGCAGCGCGTCGCGCGGGTCGGACGATCCGGCCAGCAACGGCGCGATCGCGCTGGCGTCGATGATCGCCTGCGCCGCGCCGTTCCCGCCGCGCGGGTACATGGGGTGCGCGGCGTCGCCGAGCAGCGTCACGCGGCCGAACGTCCAGCGATCGATCGGGTCGCGATCGACCATCGGATATTCGAGGATGGACTCGGCCCGCTCGAACAGCTGCGGCACGTCGAGCCAATCGAACTTCCACTCGGCGAAATATCCGATGAAGTCCTCGAGGCGCCCGCGGCTGCCCCAATCGTTCTCCTTGCGCACGTCCATGAGAACTTCGGCCGCCCAGTTGAGCAGCTGGGTGCCGTCGGGAAATTCGCGGATCGGATAGAGGACGAGCTTGCCCGTGGAAATGCGGCCGATCCGAATTGCGGAGCGGCCGTCGAGCACCGGTTTGCCGATCGTCACGCCGCGCCAGAGATTGATGCCGCCGAAGGCGACGCCGCCCTCTTGCGGGTGGAGCTGCCGACGCACGGCGGAGCGAATTCCATCACAACCGATCACCACGTCGGCGCGTGCCGTTTCCAGCGACTTGCCGGCTGGGTCGACGAAGCTCACCTCCGCGCCAGCCTCGTCCTGCTCGAGACCGACGCATCGATGGCCGAGGCGCACCGCGTCGGGGCCGAGCCGGTCGCGCACCGCGTCGAGCAGGACCGTATGGAGCGCGCCGCGGTGGAACGACAAGTGCCGGGCCGGATACCCGGCGTAAAGGCCGGCCGGCTCGCTGTAGACGAACTGTCCGTGGCGGGTGAAGAAGCAGAACTGCTTCGGCTCGATGCCGACCGCCTCCAGAGCCGGCCCCAGCCCCAGCTCGTCGAGCCGCTGCATCGCATGCGGAAAGAGATTGAGCCCGACGCCGAGCTCTTTGAGCTGGCTGGCCGCTTCGTAGATCCTGGGACGAAGTCCGTGCTTGTGGAGATAGAGCGCCGTCGTGAGGCCGCCGATGCCGGCGCCGACGATGATCACACTGGGTTTGGTCACGCATCACCTATCATTCGAATTCGCGTCTGGCCGAAAGATGGCGGAACGCGCTAGCGCGTCGTGCGCGCCAGCTTCTCGCCGATCATCCTGCGCAGTTCGGCCTTCATCAGTTTTCCGCTTTTCGTGACCGGAAACTCGGCCACCACTTCGATCCGCTCGGGCCACTTGAACTTCGCGAGGCCATGCGCTTTCAGAAACTCGCCCAGCTCCGACGTCGAGGGCGCCGTCCTGTTGTCGCGGGGAATCACGAAAGCGCAGACGCGCTCGCCATAGACGGCATCCGGCATGCCAACGACCGCGGTGGCCGCAATCGAAGGGTGCGCGTTGCACGCCCATTCGACCTCCTCGCTGTTGATCTTCTCGCCCGCGCGGTCGACCACATCCTTGATGCGGCCGCAGAAGACCAGATAGTCGGTGCCTTCGATGCGGCGGCGGCGCACGAGGTCGCCCGACCGGTAGGCGCCGTCGGAGGTGAACGCCTCGCGATTGCGGTCCTCGGCATCGAAATAGCCGGGGCAGGTGTAAGGTCCGTCGACGACCGATTCGCCCATGTCCTCGTCGTCGATCACCTCTTCCGTTCCGGGCCGCATGATCCGCACGCGATTCGAGGCGAGGAAAGGCCGCCCGACGGTGAAATCGATGGCCTCGGGCGGATCGCCTTCGCGCGTTCCCGTGAGCGTGCCCTCGGTCATGCCGTACTGCTGATAGACAGGCGCGCCGAGCATCGCCCGCAGCCGGGGTGCGTTGCTCGCCGTGATGATTCCGCGCGCGTCCTTGAAGTCGATCGTTCGGTCGCGCACGGCCCCTTCGATGCGCGCGACGATCGGTCCAGCGAGATAGCTCCATGTCGGCCGATGCGTCTTCAAAAGGGAAATGAGCGTGTCGGTGGCCACGTTCGGCGCGACGATGAAGGTGGCGCCGACGAGCAGCGACGGCCCGTAAAAGCAGCTCATGTTCAGGTTGTGGATCATCGGCAGCGGATTGAAGATCCGGTCGCCCGCGCGGTAGCCGTAGAATTGCGCGGTCGCCTCCATCGTCAGCAGGCTGGCGTTGTGGAAGTGCGGAATGATCTTCGGCACGCCGGTCGTTCCGCCCGAAAGCTGAAAGAACACCACCTGGAACGGATCGTGCCGAATCCGCTCGATGATCGGCCGCGCCTCCGCGGCCGGCACGGATTTGATCAGATCTGCGAAAGACGGCGCATCGGGGCGGCCCTCGCCCTGCGTCTGCGCGATGATCCGCAGGCACGGCACCTGCTTCTGCATCTCCTTCGCGAACGCGACGTCGTCGAATTTCGGATCGGCGCCGCTGACGATGTGAAGCCGCGCCTGCGCGTGCCGCGCCAGATAGCCGATCTCCAGCTCGCGATGCGCCGCGAGCGTGCACACCGGAATGAGCTGTGCCTTGATGCAGGCCACGATCGCGTAGATCGCCTCGTTGCAATTGGGAACTTGGAACATCACGCGGTCGAGCGGCCGCGCACCCAAACGCAAGAAAGCGACCGCAAGGCGGTCCGTGATTTCGTCGAGCTCGGCGTAAGTGACGTCTCCCTGCGGTCCCGCCAGCGCGAGGCGGGCGGCATTCCTCGCGAAGGAAGCGCGCATCTCGTCGGCGAGCGAGCGGAGGGGAAGCACGTTGTCTTCGACGTAGCGCGCGAGGCGCGATAGCGGCGGATACACCACGCCCGGAATTGGCTCGCGCACGCCAATTCGTGCCGTGTGTGCGTCCATCTCGTCCTCCCGGAGAATGCGGCTGCTTTTTCGGCGTGCGCCTTGACACGGCGCGCGCAGCCAACCTAGTTTACGCGTGTCGACACGGACGTGCAATAAGCGACGTCAATGTCAAATCGAAATCCAGGCCAATCGGAAACGCGCATGGACGCGGCGGCAACAGCGGGATCGGGCGCAGCAGCGACGGCCGTGACGACGGCCGGTCTGCGCGGCGCCTATTGGAACGAGGCGCGTCTGCCCAAGGGCACGCAGCTCACGGTTCACGCGCTGCGCACCGACGATGGCGCCGTCGTCACCGGCTATCTGTTTCGGCGCGGCGGCGAGCGCACGGTTCTCTGCGCGATGCATCCGCGCGAAATGCTCGTGCCGCAATATCTCGTTCCCGAGGTGTTGAACGCCGGCTGCGCGATGTGGGTGTTGGGGCCGCGCTCGGTCGGCAACGACATCCGGCTCGAGCACGAATCGGCGATCGTCGATCTGGCGGCCGGTCAGGTTTTCCTCGAGCAGGCGGGCTTCGCGCAACGCGTGCTCGTGGGGTTGTCCGGCGGCGGTCCGCTCGCGGCCTTCTACGTGCAGCAGGCGAAGCTGCCGCCGGAGAAGAGGCTGGCGCGATCACCGGCCGGCCGGCCGGCCGGCCTCGACAAAACACGCATGCCGGTGCCGCAAGGCGTGATCCTGCTTTCCGCACACATGGGGCAGGGGCCGTTGCTGCTGCGGGGCATCGATCCGTCCGTCACCGACGAACGCGACCCGCTCAGCATCGACGACGCGCTTTCGGCGTTCAACGCCGCCAACGGCTTCAAGCGCCCGCCGCAGAGCGCCCGCTACAGCGCCGATTTCGTGGCCGCCTATCGTGAAGCGCAACGGCGCCGCATCGAGAAAATCGAAGCCCATGCGCGGCAGATCGTCGACGCGCGGGCCGAAGCGCGCCGCCGCAGCAAGGAAAATCCGAATCGCGCGGACGCCATACTCACGGCGCACATGCCGATCTTCAACGTCTGGCGCACCGATGCGGACTTGCGCTGCTTCGACCTCAGCCTCGACCCGTCGGAGCGCGCCTACGGCTCACTGTGGGGGCCGAACCCGATCGTCTCGAACTATGGCAGCGTCGGCTTCGCGCGCGTCTGCACGGCCGAGAGCTGGCTCTCGAACTGGTCCGCGATTTCGTCGAACGCCACGATGGCCAAGTGCGCGCCGTCGATCTCGCAGCCTTGTCTCATGATCGAGTTCACGGGCGACAACGGCGTGTTCCCGAGCGAGGCCGAAGAGCTGTTCGGCCTGTTGCCCGGCCCCGACAAGGAGCGCTGCAAGATCCACGGAAACCATCACGGCCAGGCCGTGCTGCCGAACAAGCCCGACGGCCAGATCGAGGCCGGCCGGGCCATCGCCGAATGGCTCGCCCGCAAATCGTTCGCGTAACTCCATCCAAAAAGGCTGCGCAATGCACGACGTGAACATCGCCACGACCGAAACGAAATCCGCGGCGCCCGCCGCAGCTTTGGCGCTCGCGGGTGTCCACCATACGGCGCGGCCGACCTGGAAACTCACGGAAACCGTGCGCTTCTATCGCGACATCATGGGGCTGCCGCTCGTGCACGCGATCACCGCGCGGGGCTGGGGGCAGGTGGGCCATCCCGATTTCCTCCACTTCTTCTTCGACAGCGGCAAGCGCAGCACGATCGCCTTCTTCTACTACATCGGCACGAGCTGCCCCGAAAACATGGAGCCGCACGACGACTATCTCGGCCGCTCTCCGCACACCGCGTGGCAGGTCGATACGCTCGAAGAATTGCAAGCATGGCGCCGCCGGCTGGAAGGCCACGGCGTGAAAGTGTCGCCCGACACGCAGCACGAGGTCATCACGTCGATCTACTTCCACGATCCGAACGGATATTTCCTGGAGATCACGGTCCAGACGCGGCCGTTCGTGAAGGAAGACGCATCGGACGCGACGCTGACCATGGAAGCGGCCATGCGCCTCGAGGCGCAGGGCGCGCGCGCAGGCGGCTATCTCCGTTCGGTCGACGACGTGTGGCGCGAGAAGGCGCAGCTGATCGAAGCCGCCGCAAAAGGACTCTAGGCCATGCCCGCAGTCTATGTGCTCGATGTGCCCGAATTCCGTCCGCTCGTCACCGTTTCGCGCGAGCGCAAGGACTACTCGATCGCCCGTGTTCCCGGCGGATATTTCCGGATCGAGAGCAAGTCCGACATGATCTTCAGCCGCAAAGAGCTGAAGTTCAAGCCGGCGATCTGGTACGGCTGTCTGACCGGCGGCTTTCGCGGGAATATCGTTCAATTCGACCGCGACACGCTGAAAATCGTCGAAGCGTCGCCCTCGTGAAAACGAAGCCGCCGCCGAGCAAGACCGCTTCCTCCGCACGCGCCCGCAAGCGGGCGGCGGCGCTGAAGCAGTCCGTGTCGCGCGCCAGCGCGACCAGCAGCCCGCGGAAAGATCTCGTGCTCGAGCAGCTGCTGAACAAGGCGGCGGAGCTGTTCCTTCAGCGCGGCTACGCGAACACGCGGATGCAGGACATCGCCGAGTCCATGCAGATGAGCCGCTCGTCGCTCTACCATTACTTCGAGAACAAGGAGGAAGTGCTCCTGGCGCTGACCGAGGGCGACGTGCAGATCGCGGCGGATGCGCTCGAGGCGCTGCTCGGCGACACCTCGGCCTCGTGGACCGAGAAGCTGCGCGGCTGGATCGCGGGAAACATCCGCGAAAAGCTCGCCGGCGGCGTGCGGTTCCGCCTCGTCGACCGCATCCTCGGCGATCTTCCGGCCGAGTATCGCGAGATCTTCCGCAAGCAGCGCCGCAAGGTTCTTGATCTCGTGACCCGCGTCATCGAAGGCGGGGTACGGGCCGGAGAATTCCGCGTCACCGATCCGCGGATCACGGCCTTCGCGGTCATCGGCATGTCGAACTGGACGGCGTGGTGGTACTCGCCGAACGGCCGAAGCACGCCTGACGAAATCGCGCAATGCATGACGGACCTGGCGCTTCGCGGCGTTCTCAACGCCACGACGAGCGAGCAGGCGCGGCCCGAGATCGCATCCGCCCTTGGCCAATTGCAGGCGGCCGCCGCGACTCTGCACGGCCTCATAAGAAACGGTTCGGGAGCGAACGATGCCTGAAGGCACCGGAAGACCGAAAAGTGATCGCCCGATCGAGGGCGGCGCCTACATCGTTTCGACCGATTGCGGCGGCACGTTCGTCGATGCCGTCATCCTCGACGGGACTGGAAAGATCACGATCGGCAAGGCGCCCACGACGCCCGAGGACCCGGCGAAAGGAATCGTCGCCGCGGTCGGCGCGGCGGCCGCGCGCGCCGGGCTCGATCTCCGCACGGTGCTCGGCCGTTGCGCGATGTTCCTCAATGGAACGACGGTCACCACCAACGCGATGATCCAGCGCACGGGCGCCAAAACCGGCCTGATCATCACGCGCGGCTTCGAGGATACGCTGAATATCGGCCGGGTCCGCTCGCGCTGGGTCGGCCTGGACGAAACGGCGCTTGCCGATTTCAAGAACGTCGAGCGCCCGGCGCCGGTCGTGCCGACCGGGCTGGTTCGCGGCATCGCCGAACGCATCGATTGCTTCGGCAAGATCGTCGTGCCGCTCGATCTCGCCGAGGCTGAAAAGGCGATCGACGAACTCGTGAGCGCCGGCATCGAGTCGCTCGCGGTCTGTCTGCTCTGGTCCTTCAAGAACCCGGAGCACGAAGAGGCGGTCGCGGCGCTGGCGCGGCGCAAATACCCGTCCCTCTACGTGGTCGCATCGAGCCAGCTCGTGCAGACGATGGGCGAATACGAGCGCGCGAACACGGCGGCCGTCGATGCGTATCTGGGGCCGACGCTGAACAAGTATCTCGCCAATATCGGCGAGTCTCTAGGCACGGCCGGCTATGCCGGCGAGCTGCTTGTCATGCAATCGATCGGCGGCCTGGCGCCCGCGTCCGGGCTGCTCCAGGCGGCCGTCACGACGCTCCAATCGGGTCCGGCGGGCGGCATCATCGCGGCGCAGAAGCTCGGCCAGCTCATCGGTGAGCCCAACGTCATCACCGCCGACATGGGCGGAACGACGTTCGATGTCGGCATCGTCGTCGACGGCCGGCCGCAAACCGCGAAGACCAGCGTGATGGCGCGCAATCTGCTGCTCGTTCCCGCGGTCGAGGCCATTTCGATCGGCGCGGGCGGCGGCAGCCTCGCCTGGCTCGATTCGGCGAACGCGCTGCACGTCGGCCCGCGCAGCCAGGGGGCTCGCCCCGGGCCGGCTTGCTACGATCGCGGCGGAACGCTTCCGACCGTCACCGACGCCGACGTGGTTCTGGGCTACATCAATCCCGACCGCTTCCTCGGCGGCGGTATGAAGCTGCGCGCCGATCTGGCGCACGATGCCATCAAGACGCATATCGCCGATCCGATGGGCATTTCGGTCGAGGCGGCGGCGCAGGCGATCTACGACATCGTCAACGCGCACATGGCCGATCTCGTGCGCAGCGTCACGGTCGGCCGCGGCTTCGACCCGCGCGATTTCGCCATCGTCGCGTTTGGAGGCTGCGGGCCGACGCACGCTACGGGGTTCGGTCCCGATTGCCAGCCGCGCCGCGTCATCGTACCGCCGGCGGCCACGGTGCTTTCGGCGCTCGGCATCGCCCAGTCCGACATCAAGCATTTCCATGCGCGGACCTTCGTGCGGCCGCTCGACGCGAGCCCGGCCGCCCGGGCCGAGCTGCTGGCGGATCTCAACGCCCAATTCGATGCGCTGATCGCGCTCACGACCCAGCAATTCGAGTGCGAGGGAATCCCGCCCGAACAGCGCGCCTACGCGCGCAGCGTCGACGTGCGCTATCGCAAGCAGGTGCACGAGCTGACCATCCCGGTCGCGGCATCGGGCCGCGTCGACGAGGCGGCGCTCGCGGCGGTCGTCGACGATTTCGTCCGCACCTACGAGCGCCTTTACGGCGCAGGATCGAGCATCGGCAAGGCGGGGCTCGAACTCGCGATGCTGCGCGTCGAAGGCATCGCCCGAATCCCGCGCAGCCACGACGTTCCGCGATCCACGAAGGGATCGCCGTCGCCCGTGCTGGCGTTCCTCGGCCGCCGCAAAGTGTGGTGGAAGCAATTCGGCGGCTTCCGCGACACGGATGCCTTCCAGCTCGAGAAGCTCGCCTGCGGAAACGTCGTCGAGGGGCCGGCGATCATCGAGGCCTACGGCACCAGCATTCCGCTGCACCCGGGCCAGCGCGCCTTCGTCGACGAGTGGCTCAATCTCGTCATCGAGTTCTCGCCCGGTTCGGCCGCCGCGCAATCGCCATCGGCCGCAGCGACGCAGACGAAGCTCGAAAGCGTGGGAGCGGACGCATGACTGGCGCCTCCAAACCGGCCGTCCGCTTCACGCCGCGCACCGATCCAACCACGTTCGAGGTTCTGCGGCACCGCCTGTGGCAGATCAACGACGAGCAGGGGAAGACCCTGCTCAACATGTCGGGCTCGCAGATCGCGACCGAAGCGAACGATTTCAACGTCGGCATTTCGGACGCCGAAGGAAACCTGATCGTCGTCGGGCCCTACATCCTGGTCCAGATGGCGCCGCTCACGCTCCTCGTACAGTCGATCATTCGCACGATCGGCGACGATCTCGTCGAAGGCGACGTGTTCCTGTGCAACGACCCGTGGATGGGCGCTGTCCACCAGAACGACGTGTGCGTGCTCGCGCCGTTCTTCTGGAACGGAAAAGTGACCGCCTGGACGGCCTCGGTGGTGCACCAGGTCGACGTCGGGGGCGGGACGCCGGGAAGCTGGTGTCACGAGGCGACCGACACCTATCAGGAGGCCCCGCGCTACCGGTATCTCCGCGTGGTGCGCGCCGGCGCCCTGCAGCGCGAGGTCGTCGACACCTATCTGACGAATTCGCGCACGCCGGAACTGCTGAACCTGGATCTGCGCGCGCAGATCGGCTCGGCGAAGGCGACGCTCGTCCGCCTCAAGGAGCTTTTCGAGCGCTATGGCGGCGACGTCGTGCTCGCGACGATGCGCGACATGCTCGATTACTCGGAATGTCTTTTCGCCAACAAGCTCGAGACGATTCCGGCGGGCGAGTGGCTGAGCGATTGCTATCTCGATCATGACGGGCGCAGCGAAAGCACGCATCGCTATGCGTTACGCCTCCGGAAAGACGAATCCGGCCTCACCTTCGACTACACCGAGACGGACCCGCAGATTCCGGCATTCATCAACTGCCCGTTTGGCGGCCTGTTCTCGGCCACCTATATCGGCGTCCTCGTCTATCTCTGCGCCGACATCCCGTGGAACAGCGGCGTGATGCGGCGCGTGCGCATCCTCTCGCGCGAGGGCGCGCTCAACAACGCGAAGTTCCCGGCCGCGGTCAGCGGCTCGCTCGAATCGATCTGGAACTCCACGAATGCGGCCTGCGCCGCGCTCGGCAAGATGCTGTGCGCCAGCGACGCGCAGCGTTCCTCGGCGATGGCCGTGTGGCAGGGCTCCACGCTCGTCTACACGCTGTTCGGAACCAACCAGTACGGCGAGCGCTACGGGAGCTGGATGATCTCGTCGAGCCTCGGCGGTGCCGGCGCGCGGAGCTTTGGCGACGGGCACGACAATTCCGGGCCGCTGATGGCGCCATGCTACAGTGCGATCAACGTGGAGCATGCGGAAAGCCTCTATCCGCTGCTGTTCCTCTACCGCCGGCGCGCGGCCGATTCCGGCGGGCCGGGCAAATGGCGCGGCGGGGTTTCGGCCGATCACGCGATCACGCCGCACGGAACTTCCGAGATTGCCATCGGCGTGACCTCGTCGGGCGCCGATCATTCGCACACGCTCGGCCTGGTCGGCGGCTATCCCGGCGCGGGCTCGACCGTGCGGGTTGCCCGCGCGGGCATGCGGTCCAACGGGCACACGGTCATTCCATCGCTGTGGGAAGACGTCGACGGCGAGAAGGAAGTCCTGCCGCCGAAGACCCGGCTCAGCCTCAAGGCCGGCGACGTGTTTTCGACCATACCGCATGGCGGCGGCGGTTTCGGCG
>CAZUYG010000064.1:0-9866 GCA_964624265.1 uncultured Candidatus Odyssella sp. | reverse complement strand
CTGTCCCCCCGTGACGAATGATGTAGAGGAGGGAGTGCAACCGGCGTGCCAAGCTCCGCCCCAGCGCAGTTTCCACGCGACGGTGCCCGGAATCGCATCGTAGCCTGCCGCAATTCGCGGCACGAACCGGGTCGCAGCCGGGAAAGCGCGGCGCTGCAATGGCATGAGCTTTGCTTAAAACATGACCGCTCTGAGCAATGGAGGTCATCATCGCTCCGCTAAGACCCGACATGCCGCTCGATCTCGTATCGCTGCGGCGGCTTTACGCGAAGCGGCCCGGCGCCGTGGCGGCCGTGGTGGACGCGGTCTATGCACGCATCGCCGCCGACGGCGATCCTGCGCTGTGGATCGCGCTCGTCCCCGCCACGCAGGCGCGCACACGGGCCGCGGCCCTGGCGGCCCTCGACACCGCGGCGCGCGAAAAACTGCCGCTGTACGGCATTCCCTTCGCCGTCAAGGACAATATCGATGTGGCCGGGATGCCGACGACAGCGGCCTGCCCCGCCTATGCGTATACGCCCGAGCGCGACGCGAACGTCGTGGGCCGTTTGCTCGCGGCCGGCGCGATCCTGATCGGCAAGACGAATCTCGATCAGTTCGCGACCGGCCTCGTCGGCGTGCGCTCGCCCTACGGAACGCCGCGCAACGCGTTCGACAGCGCCTATGCGCCGGGCGGGTCAAGCTCCGGGTCGGCGACCTCGGTGGCCAAAGGCCTCGTGAGCTTCGCGCTCGGCACCGACACGGCGGGCTCCGGCCGCGTGCCGGCGGCGTTCAACAATATCGTCGGCCTGAAGCCGACGCGCGGCGCCATCGGCACGTCGGGCGTCGTGCCGGCCTGCCGGTCGCTCGACACCGTTTCGATTTTCGCGCTGACGTCCGGCGATGCGGCCGAAGTGCTGGACGTCGCCGCCGGCGACGACGCGCTCGACCCATTCGGGCGCGCGCCGCCGCCGGCATGGTCGCCGCGGCCGATCGCCCCGCGCCGGAAGCTTCGGTTTGGCGTACCGCGCGCCGAGCAGCTCCGGTTCTTCGGCAATGCCGAGACGCCCAGGCTGTTTCAGGCCGCGGTCGCCCGCTTCGAAAAGCTCGGCGGCAGCCGGGTGGAGGTCGACTACGCGCCCTTCGCCGAGGCGGCGGCGCTGCTCTATCAGGGGCCGTGGGTGGCGGAACGCCAGGCCGCGGTCGGCGACTTCATCGCGCGGCATCCCGAGGCGGTTCACCCGGTGACGCGGCAGATCATCGAGGGGGGCGGCGCCTACAGCGCGCGCGCGGCCTTCGAGGCCTTTTACAAGCTCGAAGCGCTGCGGCGCGGCACCGCGTCGCTCTGGCGTTCGATCGACGCCCTTCTGCTGCCGACCGCCGGCACGATCTACACGCTCGACGAGATCGAACGCGATCCGATCCGGCTCAACTCCAATCTCGGCTACTACACGAATTTCGTGAACCTGATGGATCTCTCGGCGCTCGCCGTCCCGGCGGGATTCCAGAGCGACGGGCTCCCGTTCGGCGTGACGCTGGTGGCCCCCGCCTGGCACGAAGGCGTGCTTGCCGGCTGGGCGCAGCCGTTTCATCGCGCGCAGCGGCTGCCGCTCGGGGCCACCGGCGCCAAATATCCCGCGGCGCCGGCCGCTTCGCCCGGCGCGGCGCCTTACCCTACGCTGCCGCTGCTGGTGGTCGGCGCGCACATGCAGGGCTTGCCATTGAATGTCCAGCTCGCGTCGCTGGGGGCGCGGTTCGCCGGAGAGGTCAAGACCGCGCCGCGCTATCGCTTCTACGATCTCGGCGGCACTCCGGCGCGGCCCGGTCTGGTGCGCGTCGCCAAAGGAAAGCGCGGCGGCGCGATCGCCGGCGAGATCTACGACGTGCCGACGGGCGCGATCGGCGCGTTTCTCGCGCAGATTCCGCCGCCGCTCGCGATCGGGTCCGTCGAACTCGACGATGGAAGCTGGGTGAAGGGTTTCGTGTGCGAGGCGTCCGCGGCGGAAGGCGCGAAAGACATCACGGCGCTCGGCGGCTGGCGCGCCTATCTCGACCGCCGGAACCGCGCGCCGAAGCGCTGATCGGAGGGCGCGGCCGCTACGCCTTCAAGCCCGCCAACGTCGCATCAAGGCCCGCAACCCAGCCGACGATGGCCCCCTGCGCCGCGATCATGTCGAGCGCGGCCTTCTTGAACTCGGGGAAATAGCTTTCGGTGGCTTCCTCGACCAGCAGGCATTCGTAGCCGCGATCGTTGGCCTCGCGCATCGTCGTCTGCACGCAGACCTCGGTGGTGACGCCGGCGAATACGAGCTGGCGGACGCCGCGCTCGCTTAACAGCCGCTCGAGGCCGGTGGCGTAGAAGGCGCCCTTGCCCGGCTTATCGATCGCGATTTCGCCGGGCAGCGGCGCCAGCGCCGGCACGATCGCGCTGCCGGGCTCGCCCGCGACGAGGATGCGGCCCATCGGTCCGGGGTCGCCGATCCGCAGACTGGGCTTGCCCCGCACGCGCTTCGCGGGCGGGCAATCCGACAGATCCGGGCGGTGGCACTCGCGCGTGTGGATGACCGGAAGCCCCGCGGCGCGGAATGCGTCGAGCAGGCGGCGCACCGCCGGCACGATGGCTTGCAGGGGCCGTACGTCGTTGCCCAAGGCGGCGCCGAAGCCGCCCGGCTCCAGGAAATCGCGCTGCATGTCGATGACGATCAGCGCCGCATGCGCAGAATCGAGCTCGAACGGAAACGGACGGGCGGCAACGGTGCCCATGCCTAGCCGTGCCCCGCCATGTGCCGCCCAATCACGCCGACGTCGGCATGCGCCGCATCGACCGCGTAGACGAGCTTGCCGCGCGACATGACGGCGATGCGATCCGACAGCTCGAGGATTTCGTCGAGGTCTTCGCTGATCAGCAGGATCGCCGCGCCGCGATTGCGCGCCGCCACGATGCGCGCGCGGATTTCGGCGATCGAGGCCATGTCGAGGCCGAAGCACGGATTGGCGACGATCAGCAGCGAAATGTCCTCGCCCACCTCGCGCGCGAGCACGAGGCGCTGAACGTTGCCGCCCGAAAGCGTGCCGACCGGCACCGAGGGCGAACTGGCCTTGATGCGGAACTTCTCGATCATCGCGGCGCCGTGCCGCCAGATGCGCGGGCGCTTCAGCCAGACATTGCGGACCGCGTAGGGCGCCTGGTCGAACAGGCGGAACGCCAGATTGTCGGCGACCGACATGCTGCGCACGCAGGCGCTGCGCAGCGGCTCCTCGGGCAGGCACGCGACCTTGTGCGCGAGTTGCTCCTTCCGCCGCGCGCGATACGGGTCTCCAGCGACGCGGATGGAGCCATCCACGGCACCCCGCTGCCCCGCCAGCACCTCCACGAGTTCGCGCTGACCATTGCCGGAGACGCCGGCGATGCCGAGGATTTCGCCGCCGTGAACGGCGAGATCGCAGGAATCGACGGCGCGCGCGCCGGAGTCGTTGTCCGCGGAGAGCGATTTCACTTCGAGCATCGGTGCGTTCGACCGTTCCACCTTCGCCCGCGACGCGCGCGGCACCTCGCGCTGGCCGAACGTCATGTCGGTCAGCGTGGCGATGTCGAGATCGCGCACCGCCCCGGACCCGACGAAGCGGCCGCGCCGCAAGACCGTCACCGCGTCGGCGAAGGCCGCGACCTCGCGGAATTTGTGGGTGATCATCAGCGCGCTCAGGCGGCCCTCTTTCGTCAGGCGCCGCACGAGGCCGAGCACTTCGTCGGCCTCGCCCGGCGTCAGAACCGACGTCGGCTCGTCGAGGATGAGGAAGCGGCGATCGAGGAAGAGCTGGCGCAGAATCTCGACCTTCTGTTTCTCGCCCGCGGCCAGGCCCGAAGCCGGCGCATCGAGCGGCACGCGGAACGGCATGCCGGCGAGAAACCGCTCGAGGCGCTCGCGAAACGACTTCCACGCCACGACGCGGTCGAGATTTGGGACGGAAATGGCAAAGTTCTCGAGCACCGTCATGCCCGGGACCAGCGTGAAGTGCTGGTAGACCATGCCGATGCCGAGCGCATGGGCATCCTGCGGGCTCGACGTGACGATTTCCTGATTGTCCAGCAGTACGTTGCCGCCGTCGGGCCGGTAGAAACCCATGATGCATTTGACGAGCGTGCTCTTTCCGGCCCCGTTTTCCCCGAGCAGCGCGTGGAAAGACCCCGCCTCCACGCGCATCGAGACGTCGTCGAGGGCCACGACGCCCGGAAAACGCTTCGAGACGCCGATGGCTTCGAGCGAGGCGGCGCCGTGCGCGGGCGCGCTCATGCGATCGCTTTCAGCAGGGCCTGCGAACCGGCAACCGCGCCGAACACGCCGCCTTGCATCTTCACCATTTTCAGCGCGGCGAGATGATTCCCGCGGTCCGTGGCGCCGCAGCAATCCTCGAGCAGCAGGCATTCGAAGCCGCGATCGTTGGCCTCGCGCATCGTGGTGTGCACGCAGACGTCGGTCGTGATGCCGGCCAGCACGATGTTGGCGATTCCCCTGGTGCGCAGCACGAGCTCCAGATCCGTCGCGCAGAACGAGCCCTTGCCCGGCTTGTCGAACACGACTTCGCCGGGCGCCGGCGCGAGCTCCGGGATGATCTCCCACCCCGGTTCGCCGCGCACGAGAATGCGGCCGCACGGACCCGGATCGCCGATGCCGGCGCCGATGCGGCGCGAGCGCCAGCGCTTGTTCGCCGGCAGGTCGGAGAGATCGGGGCGATGGCCCTCGCGCGTATGGAACACGTGAAAGCCTTGCGCGCGGAACGCCGCCAGCACCGCGCGGATCGGCTCGATCGGCGCGCGGGTGAGAGAAATGTCGTAGCCCATTTTGTCGACATAGCCGCCGACGCCGCAGAAGTCGGTCTGCATGTCGATGACGATCAGCGCCGTGTTGTCGGGGCGCAGGGCGCCGTCATAGGGCCAGGGATAGGGATCGGCTTCGACGTGTCGGGGCATGATCGCGTGCATCGGTTCAGCGGGTGACGGCAAGCTCGGCCGGCGCGCCTTCGAGGCTCCGCCGCGGCGAGCACGAGATGATGAGAATCGCAAGCGTGAGGACGTAGGGCGCCGCGCTGAACAGGTAATAGCCTTGCGTGACGCCGGCGACCTGCAGCGCGGGCCCGAGCGCGCCGGTGGCGCCGAACAGCAGCGAAGCCCAGAGGCAGCGGATCGGGTGCCAGCGCGCGAAGATCACGAGTGCCACGGCCATCAGCCCCTGGCCGCTGGAAAGTCCCTCGTTCCAGCTTCCCGGATAGTAGAGCGAGAGATAGGCGCCGCCGATGCCCGACAGAAATCCGCCCGCCGCGGTCGCGAAAAAGCGCACGCGCTCGACCGACGTGCCGATCGCGCGCGCGGCGTCGGCGCTGCCGCCGGCCACGCGCACGACGAGGCCGACGCGCGTGTGCGCAAACATCCACGCCATGACCGGCGCCAGCACGACGCCGATGATGAACAGCGCATTGACCTGGAGCGCGGCGCGGATCTGCGGCGACGAGCTCCACCAGCCGAGATCGAGCGGCGGCAGCCCCGGCGCCTTGGGCTGGATGAACGGCTTGCCCAGGAAAAAGGCGAGGCCGGTGGCGAACAGCATCAGCGCGATGCCCGTGCCGATGTCGTTGACGCGCGGCAGGTTGCAGATGGCCGCATGCGCGCCGCCGAGCACGAGGCCGGCCATCGCCGCGACCAGAACGCCGAGCCACGGCGATCCCGTGTACAGCGAGACGGCGTAGGCGCTCATCGCGCCCATCACCAGCGTGCCTTCGAGGCTGAGATTGATGCGGCCGCTCTTCTCGGTGAGGCATTCGCCGAGGCTGACAAACAGGAACGGCGTGCTGACGCGGATTGCGCCGCCCAGCATCGCGAGGGGAACGCCCCACCAGCCGATGTCGCCGTCCATGCTCAGGCCCCCCGCACGGCCGGAAACAGCCGGCGGCCGTAGAGCGTTTCGCTCGCAAGGATCGTGACGAAGATGATGCCCTGAAGCACAAGGACGCTGGCATCGGGCAGATCGAGACGCCGCTGCAGCAGGCCGCCGCTGGCGCCGATTCCGCCGAGCAGCATCGCGACCGGGATGATCGCCAGCGGATTGTGGCGCGCGAGGAACGCGACGAGGATGCCGGTGAAGCCGTAGCCGGTGGCGAGCGAGGCGTTGGCGCTGCCGTGCACCGCCGCGACCTCCACCATGCCGGCCAGCCCCGCGGCGGCCCCGGCCATGAAGCAGGTGAAAACGACGATGCGGCCGACGTCGAGCCCGGCGATGCGGGCGGCGCGCACATTGCCGCCGATCATCGACGCGGCGAAGCCGAACGTCGTGCGCTGCATCAGCACCCAGGCGGCGAGCGCGAAGGCGACGCCGAACGCGAGCCCCCAATGCACATCGGTGCCCGGGATGGTGCCGATCATGTTGGCGTCGCCGATATGCGGCGTGGAGGGCTTGTTCAGGCTGCCCGGATCGCGCAGCGGCCCCTCGACGAGGTGGTTCATCAGCGCGACGGCGATGTAGAAGAGCAACAGACTCGAGATCGTCTCGTTGACGCCGCGATATTGACGCAGCGCGCCGGCCGCCGCGATCCACGCGCCGCCCATCGCCATCGCGGCGACGGCCATGATCAGCAGCATGACCGGAGACGGAAAAGCGGAGGCAAGCGGCGCCACGGCGGCAGCCGCGACGCCACCCACCACCAGCGCCCCCTCGTTTCCGATGATGACGAGGCCCAGCCTGGCCGGCAGCGCCGTGCAGAGCGCGGTGAGGATCAGCGGCGCCGAACGCAGCAGCGTGTTCTGCAGCGAGAACCAGCTCTCGAACGAGCCGATGAACATCAGCTCGTAGGCTTCGAGCGGGTCGACGCCGTTTACGAGCAGGAAAACGCCGAACAGGACGGCCGAGGCCAGCAGCGCCAGCCCCGGCACGATCATGCTGTCGCCGACCGCGCTGGCGCTCTGGCGCGCCGCCCCGATATAGCCCGCCAGGCGCTGCCGCCCGCTCACCGCCCCGCCCCCCGCACGGCGGCGGAACTCAGCTCGTCGAGCCGAGCACGCCCTCGATGAGATAGTTCATCGCCTCGAGCTTGGGATCGGTCTGCTGAAGAACCGTGCCGGCTCCGATGACGACGTTGCCCTTGTTGTCCTTGAGCGGTCCCTTGAAGATCGGCATGCCGGATTTCAGCATCACGGCCTTGACGCCGTCGGCCTGCTTGCGCGCCGCCTCGCTCACGGCCGGCCCGTAGGCCGACGTCTTCACGAAGCCGTCTTTCAGCCCGCCGCGGACGAAATTGCCGAGCGGCTTGCCCCCGAGCATCGCCTTGACGAAGTCGGTGTAGACCTTCTCCCAGTTCCATTCGGCGCCGGTGAGATAGCCCTTGGGCGCGAGCTTCGCCTGGTTCGCGTGATAGCCGCAGGAGAAGATGTTGCCGCGCTCGGCCGTCTCGACGACGACCTTCGGGCTGTCGACGTGGCAGGTGACGACGTCGATGCCCGAGCTGATCATGCTGTTCGTGGCTTCGGCCTCTTTCACCGGCAGAGCCCAATCGCCGGTGAAGATGACCTGCGTCGTCGCGTTCGGATTGACGCTTTTCGCGCCGAGCGTGAACGCGTTGATGTTGCGCAGCACCTGCGGGATCGGCTTGGCGGCGATGAAGCCGAGCTTGCCGCTCTTCGAGGCGTGCCCGGCGGCGATGCCGGAAAGATACTGGCACTCGTCGATGTAGCCGAAATAGCTGCCGGTGTTCATCGGGTGCTTGGCCTTGTCCCACAGGCCGCCGCAGTGGCGGAACTGCACGTTCTTGTATTTCGCCGCCATCTTCAGCATGTGCGGATCGAAATAGCCGAACGAGGTCGGGAACATGAGCCGCGCGCCATCGAGGCCGATCATGCTTTCCATGCTCTTCTGCACGGCGACCGTCTCGGGCACCTTCTCTTCCTCGAGCACCTTCACGCCCGCCATTTTCTTCAGGATGGCGGCGCCTTCGGCGTGGGCCTGGTTGTAGCCGTAGTCGTCGCGCGGTCCGACATAGATGAACCCGATCACCAGGGGCTTGGCCTGCGCCTGCGCATCGCGCCACGGCAGAACGGATGCCGCTCCCGCGGCGGCCGCGCTCGCCATCAGTCCGCGCCGTGTCAACATCGAACGATTGGTCATGATTCTCGCCCCCTTTGCCCGCTTTTTGATCAAGATGTATCTCGGGACCCGATGGCAGCGGTCGCCACCGCATTTCCGGCTGCAAAAGGTGCAATCGCCATGCCACGCGCCCGGCAAACGCACGAATTGGCGGCGCGCGGCGGCGCCGCTGGCCAGCCGGCGCAAAAGCGGATAGTCGCGAACGGGCTGAAATCACTCGACGAAGGGGAGGACAGGCGATGATCGTCGCCATCGATGCCGCAGGCGCGGTGCGGCTCGAGCAGCCGCTCGATTTCAAGCGCTTTCATGTGGAGATCGCCGGGCCGAAATCGGGCCTGGCGGCGCTGCGCACGGCGTTCGCAGCGTTCGGCGCGCTCGAAGACGAGGCGCTGGCCTGGGTCGACGCGGACGCGTTACGGCAATGGCCGGGCCTGGGCGGCAACGGCGAATATCAGACCGGACTCGGCCAGATGCTCGACTATGCCGCGCGCAAAGGCTGGATGAGCCCGGACGGCAGGCGCGTACGCGCCCATATCGTCTGGACCGGCGACCAACCCTGATCGCGGCGGGACCGCCTACACGAACGGCTTCGGCAGGCCGCCGAGATGGCCGAACAGCCGGACGAACTGGCCGAAGCGCTCGCGCCGGTAGGCGTCGGTGTCGATGCCGCGCCAGTCGTAGTAGCCCTGCCCCTCGCGCAGGCCGCGCTTGCCTTCCTTCATCAGCACGTCGAGTTCGGGCGGCGGCCCGTGGCGCGGCGAGTTCAGCGCCTTCGCCATGTAGTGACAGGCATAGAACGCGATATCGAGACCGCCATAGTCGATGAATTCGATCGGCCCCATCACCGAATAGCGCGGGCCGAAGCCGGTGCGCACGGCCTTGTCGATGTCTTCCGCCGAGGCCACGCCCTCATGGACCATGCGCGCCGCCTCCGAGAGCAGCAGCGCCTGGAGGCGCGGAATGATGTAGCCCGGCGAAGCGCCGCAGCGCACCGGAACCTTGCCCACCGCCTCCAGCATCGCGACGAGACGCTGCGTCACCGCCTCGTCGGTGGACGGGCTCGGACTCACCTCGACCAAGGGGATCAGGAAGGCGGGGTTGAGAAAGTGCGCGTTGAGAAATCGCTCGGGCCGGGACACGTGCCGCTGCAGCTCCGTGACGAGCATCGTCGACGTCGTCGAGGCGATGATCGCGTCCGGCGCGAACGCGCTCATGCGGGCGAGCGCATCGGCCTTGTCTTCGATCCGCTCCGGCACGCCCTCCCACACGAGATCGGCCTCGGCCAGCGCCGCGGCGGCCTCTTCGGCACGGACGACGCGGATGCGGGCCATGACCGCCGGAACGACCGCTTCGGAGAATGCGCCCTCGCCCGCCAGCGCACGGAGATTGCCTTCGATCTCCGCCCGCGCGCCCTCGGCCAGTCGCGCGAACTCCGCGCCGCCGCGCGGCTTCAGATCGATGAGCGACACCGGATGTCCGCCGAACGCGAAGACGTGGGCGATGCCGCGCCCCATGCGGCCCGCGCCGACGGCGGCGATCGGCTTGCGTTCGCCGCTCATGCCGCGAGGCCCTCGTGGAGGTGCTTCCGGAGGCCGGCCTTGTCGTAGGCCGCCAAGCCGAGGCTCTCGAGCGTGCGGCCGGTCTTGCGGAAATCGCGGCCGTTGATGGCCGAGCCGAGAGCGAGCAGGCCGCGCGCGACCGGCGCCGCCACGCCGGCATAATCGGCGCAGGAAACGAGGAAGGCCAGGCCGGTCTCCG
>CAZUYG010000063.1:0-9891 GCA_964624265.1 uncultured Candidatus Odyssella sp. | reverse complement strand
CATCGGCGGAGCTGCACCGAGGCGTCGCCGCGCACCGCCGCCAACTCGCGCAGCAGCGCCAGCAGCGCCTTGCCCTTCGCGCCCAGCGCGCGCTCGAGCGCCTTCGCATCCTCGACGACGATCTCGAACGGCCCGGCGACGTCGCCGGTGAGCGCGTCGTAGAGCGCGTCGAGGTTGCGGCCGAAATGCTTCGGCAGGCCGAGGTCGCGCGCGAGGATGTCGTACACCGCATCGACGGTCGCCGTGGCCGCGGGAATGACCGCGCGCTTTGGCTTCTTCGGCTTTGTTGGCTTCTTCGTCATCGCGGCGGCACTTCGCGGAAGCTGCGGTAATGGTCGGTCGTCACCCAGATCAGCCAGCGGCCCTTGGTCTCGCGCGCGAACACGAGGCGCGCGGCGCCCCGCCGGCCGCCGGTGTAGTCGAGATCGGCCTCGACATAGCGATTGCGCGACGGGAGGCGGCCTTCGCGGTTGCCGAAGCGATCGCCGCCGATGGCCGTGCCCGGCGCCACGCGCCAGAGGTCGCTGCCGGGCCGCCAGCCGCGCTCTTCCGCGTCGCGTTTCGTGAGAAAGCAGTCGGGCAGCCGGCCGGTGGAATGAACGTGCCAGATCGCGCCGGCCGCCGCGCGCGCCTGGCGAACCCCCGCGCGCTCCGCGAACGCCGTCAGGCGCTGCGCGTGCTCGGCCGGAACCTCGACGGCGGCGCCGCAGGCCTGGCGCGGGCCTTCGGCACGCGCGGATGCGAGGCCGAGCAGCGTGGCGGCGAGCAGGGCGAACAGAGAAAGGCGCAGGTGCATGACGCGCATTCTAGCGCGAGAGCCTGCGCGGCGGGTAGGCCATCGACGCGCGGCGCGCCTGCCTCAGGCAACCGGCACCCAAATCTCGACCTCGCCCGAAATCGTCTTGTTGTCGAAGCGGCGGTCGTAGAGCTCGAGGTCGTACGGCGCGCGGAGCTTGGCGCCCGAATTCGGAACCCAGGTGCCGTAGATGAAGCCGAAGCTGCGCCGCAATTCGCCGCCGATGTCGCGGCTCGCGAGCTTGTGCGTGAACACCGCGAAGCGGCCGCCGGGCAGCCTCTTGCCATACAGGCCTCGCGGCAGCTTGCCGATGCGCTCCACCTCGACCGCGGCGGTGTAGGCGATGACGCCCACGGCCTTGTCGAGTACCTCGATGACGCCAAGCGTGTGCGTTCCGCGCCGGCGCGGGATCGTCTCGATCTGCGTGCGAAACCGGCGCCAGACGCCGGGTCCATCCACGCCGGCGCGCGGTTCCGAATCCTGCCGCAAGCCGGCGAAGGCGATGTCGCCGCGATCTTCGAATCGGGGGGTCATGGTCAAAGTCTCCGCGAGTGAGGCGAGCGTGACGGCATCGAGCGGCCAGCGGCAGCGCGGCAGCCAGGTACGGCCCGAGCGGCGCACGGCGCCGGGCGGAACGCCGAAATGGCGCTTGAACGCGCGCGTGAACGCGGCCTGGCTCTCGAAGCCGCAATCGAGCGCGAGGTCGATGAGCCGCGCCTTGGCGCCGGTCGTGAGAACCTGCGCGGCGGCGGTGAGGCGGCGCTTGCGCGCATAGCCCATCACCGAATCGCCGGTCAGCGCATGGAACAGGCGGCAATAGTGGTAGGCCGAATAGCCCGCCGCGCGCGCCACATGGGCAACCGTGAATCGCTTGGCGAGGTTGCCCTCGATGTAGCGCAGCCCTGCCAGGAAGCGGTTCATGCCCTGTCCGTGACGATGCGGACGCCACGATAGCAGTCGGCCGCGCCGCTTTCTTGACCGCGCTTGCGCCCGCGCCGGCGGCCCGGATTCGCCCGATTTCCCGCTATTTCCGCACGTCTTGCGCCTGGCGCAACGGCCGGAATTGACGCCACGGCCGCCCCCGGACGTATCGTTGCGCCGTTCCATCACGCAATCGAACCGCGCGCGGACGCGCATCGCAACCGCAGGTTCGCCGGAGGCGCAGCATGAAATTCGGCATGTTCTATCCCGTCGCGGTCGCGCGCGACGTCGAGCTCGGCAAGGCGTTCTGGGGCCTCGACCGCAAGCGCTACGGCAGCACGATCGACGATCTGCGCGAGCAGGCGATCGCCGCCGACGAGACCGGCTGGACCTCGATGATGTTCGCCGAGCATCATTTCGAGGTGGAGGGCTATCACGTCACGCCCAATCCGCTGATGCTGAACGTGTATCTCGCGCAGCACACGAAGCGGCTGCGCCAGGGGCAGATGGGCCTCGTGCTGCCGAACTGGAATCCGCTGCGCCTCGCCGAAGACATCGCGATGGCCGATCACCTCACCGGCGGGCGGCTCGACGTGGGCCTCTCGCGCGGCTACCAGCCGCGCTCGGTCGGCGTGATGGGCCAGCACGTCCACGCCAACGCCGCAGGCAGCGGCCGCGCCGAAGTGGAGGCCACGAACCGCAAGGTCGTCGAGGAATGGTTCGAGGTAATGCGCCGCTCCTGGACCGAAGACCTCTGGGACTATCAGGGCCAGTTCATCAAGGTGCCGCCGCCCGGGCTCGAATGGACCCATCCGGTCTCGGCCAAGCTCAAGGCCGGCGTCGAGAACGGCGCGCTGAAGCAGGTGGCCACCGTGCCGAAGCCGCTGCAGCGTCCCTATCCGCCGCTGTTCACGACCCTGAGCCAGAGCCCCGAGACGATCAACTGGTCGGCCAAGATCGGCGCCTCGGTGGTGACGCTCGCGGCCAATCTCGACATCGTGCGCTGGGTGTTCCAGACCTATGCCGACGAGGCCGCGAAGCACGGGCGCAATCTGAAATTCGGCCAGTATTCGAAGAGCGGCGGCGTCGTGCTCTGCCGCAACGTCGCGGTCGGCCGCACGCACGAGGACGCGATGGAGACCGCGCGCCAGGGCTCGGCGTTCTGGACGCACTGGCTCGGCGAGTTCGGCTTCTTCGAGGCGCTGCGCATGAAGGGCCAGGAAGGCCCGGTGCCGAAAACGCACGAGCAGATGCTGAAAAGCGGATTCGACATCGTCGGCACGCCCGACACGGTGCGCAAGGAAATCCAGCGCCTGAAAGACGAACTCAATGTCGAATACATGATCTTCATCATGTATGGCGGCATCGTCGAGCAGCGGCGCATGCTGGACAGCATCCGCCTGTTCGGCGAGCATGTGATCCCGCATTTCCCGGACGCGGCGCCGGCCGCGGCAGAGGCGGCGCTCGTGGGGTAGCAGGGGAGGGAGCCATGGGGCGTGGTGCAGGCGAACGCGCGGAGATCCGTTCGGTCGGCCGCGCCCTCGATCTCCTCGAGATGATGCAGCGGAAGGCGCCGGCCGGCATCCGCGTGCGCGACGCGGCGAAGCATCTCGGCGTCGATCCCGCCACGGCTTCGCGCCTGCTCTCCACGCTGATGGGCCACGGCTACGCCAGCCGCCTGCCGAACCGGCGCTACATGCTCGGCGCGCGCTCGCTGGGCCTCGCCACGGCCTGGGTCGACCGCATGATCCGCGTCGCGGCGCCGGCGATGGCGCGCGTCGCCGAAAGCTGCGGCGGAACCCTGTACATCATGCAGCTCGTCGGCACGGAAGCGGTGGCGCTCGCGCGCGTCTCGGCCGACCGCAAGACGATGACCGAGGATCTCGGCCCCGGCTATCCGCTCTGGGCCACCGCGGCCGGCCGCGCGCTGCTGAGCAGCGTGCCGGCTGTCATGCGCCCGACGCTGCTGCCGGCCGAGCCGTTTCCGGCCTTCACGCGGCGCACGAAGCGGCGCTGGGACGAGATCAGCGCGGCGCTCCACGAGGCGGCGCCCGACGGCATCTTCGCCGAGGACGGCGAGATCGACGAGCGCCTCGCCTGCTATGCCACGCCGCTGCCCTCGGCCAACCGCCCCGAGCGGCTCGCGATGGCGATCAGCTTCGAAACCGGCCGCCCCGCCGGCGACCGCGCGCTGATGCGCCAGGCGCTCCAGCGCGAGCGCCGGGAAATCGCGAAGCAAATCTAGCGGCCGGCTCCCCCGGGAGGGGGCGCGCGCTCTATCGCCTACTCCGCCGCCATCGATTGCGTGCCGGCGGCCGCGCGGCCGGGCAGGCGCACTTCGCTTTCGCCGTGCTGGCGCAGCAATTCCAGCAGGCGGCGGCGCACTTCGAGGCCGGGGCGGTCGGCGGCCATGTGGAACTCGTCGGGCGCGCGCAGATCGAGCGCCACGTCGTAGTCGCAGCGGCTGAGGAACACGCGATCTTCGCTCGTCACCTGCTTGTCCCAGGCGATGACCGACGCGGCCGAAGCCTCGGCCTCGGTGTCGTTGCGGACCACGAATTGCGAGAACTGCAGGCGCTTGTCGTCGATCGGCGTGATCATCGCGCAGATCACGTGGACGAGGCCGTTTGGATAGGAGAGGCGCATCATCACCGAGAACGGCATCCACCAGGTCTTCTGATAGGTACGCATCGTCTCGGCCACGTCCATGTTGAGCGTGGCCTTGAGCCGATCGTCGTTACGGACCGGCACCACCGTGTCCATCACGAAGCCCCACTCCTTCTGCGTGATGGTGAGCGAGGCGGGCTCGGGCTGCGCCTGGTTGCCGAAGCTGGCCGCATGCACATACGAGAAATGCGCGTTGTCGAACGCGTTCTCGATCAGGCGCATCACGTTGCAGTCCCAGGTGTCGCTGAACTCGTGGATGAAGCGATAGCCGGGCTGGCCGAATTCGGGCACCTCGGGAATGCCGGTGAGCGGCTCGCCGAGGCACACCCACACATAGCCGTAGCGCTCCTCGCAGCGATACGACGGCACGCGGATGCGCGGCGGCACGCTCGCCTGCTGCGGGATGCGGATGCACTTGCCGTCGCGGTCGAACGTCCAGCCGTGATAGCCGCAGGCGATGGCGCCCTTGTCGACGAAGCCCATCGAGAGCGGCGCGGTGCGGTGGCAGCAGCGGTCCTGGACCGCGGCCGGCTTCCCGTCGGCATCGAGCCACAGCACGATGTTCTCGCCGAGCAGCGTGAACGCCTTCGGGCCGGCGGCGAGATCGCCGACCGGCATGAGCCCATACCAGAAGCGGCGGAGCACGGGCTGTTGCGTGACGAGCATGGACCGGCGACCTTGTTGCTGTTGCGCAACCCTAGAGGACCGTGGCGGCATACGGAAGCGCTCCGGCCATGCGTTCGCCGCGTGACACGGCGTCCCCGAACGGGCGCCTCCGGGATTCCGCGTTTGGCGCACGCGTGTATGCTGGTCCGGCCCTTCCGCTCCGGTGCCGAATGACGACCGCCACCGCAACGACCGCGCCCCCGGCGCGCCTCGAAATCCGCCTCGCCAATCTCTGGTGGGTGGCCGCGGTGTTCGCCGTGATGATCGCGGCCATCGTCGCGGGCGACCGCTGGCTGCTCAATTTCGTCCACGTCATGTCCGGCATCCTGTGGACCGGCATCGATCTCTTCATGGGCTTCGTGCTGGGGCCGGTGATGCGGACGCTCGACATGCCGGTGCGGCGCGCGCTCGTGATCCGGCTGATGCCGCGCATGCTGTTCGTGATGCCGACGCTGTCGATCGTCACCGGCACGTCCGGCTGGTACCTGGCCCAGCAGGTCGGCTATCTCGACGTGCCGTGGCCGCTCGCTGCCTGGGTCTGGGCCGCGCTCGCCATCACGACCGTGCTGGCGGTGCAGGGGCTCGGCTTCCTGCTGCCGACCAACCTTCGCGTCTGCCTCGAATTGCAGAAGCCGCAGCCCGATCTCGGCAAACTGCAGCGCTGGATGAAGCGCTACCTCGTCGTGATCGCGATGCAGGGAACGCTGCAAATCGCGATCATCGTCATCATGGCGCGGTTCGTGACCGGGATGTAGCGGCGCGCCGCCTTCAGTTCCGCCGCTCGAGCAGCCCGCGCGCGATCACCTGCGCCTGGATCTCCGCCGCGCCCTCGAAGATGTTGAGGATGCGGGCGTCGCAGAGCACGCGGCTGATCTCGTATTCCTCGGCATAGCCGTTGCCGCCGTGGATCTGCAGCGCGTTGTCGGCATTGGCCCAGGCGACGCGCGCGCCGAGCAACTTGGCCATGCCGGCCTCGATGTCGCAGCGGCGGTCGCTGTCTTTCTCGCGCGCGGCGAAATAGGCGAGCTGGCGCGCGATCATCGTCTCCACGGCCATCCAGGCGAGCTTGCCGGCCACGCGCGGGAACGAAACGATCGGCTTCGCGAACTGCACGCGCTCCTTGGCATAGGCGAGGCCCAGCTCCAGCGCGCTCTGCGCCACGCCCACGGCGCGCGCCGCCGTCTGAATGCGCGCGCTCTCGAACGTCGCCATCAGCTGCTTGAAGCCCTCGCCCTCGCTGCCGCCGAGCAGGTTCTCGGCTTTCACTTCGAATCCGTCGAAGCCGATCTCGTATTCCTTCATGCCGCGATAGCCGAGCACCTTGATCTCGCCGCCCGACATGCCGGCGACGGGGAACGGGTCGGCATCGGTGCCGCGCGGCTTCTCGGCGAGGAACATCGAAAGCCCGCGATAGCCGTCTTCGGGCTTGCCGGTGCGCGCGAGCAGGGTCATCAAATCGGCGCGCGCCGCGTGGGTGATCCAGGTCTTGTTGCCGGTGACTTTGTAGACATCGCCGTCTTTGACCGCGCGCGTCTTCAGCGAGGCGAGGTCGGAGCCGGTGTTGGGCTCGGTGAAGACGGCGGTCGGCAGGATCTCGCCGGACGAGATTTTCGGCAGCCATTTCGCCTTCTGCTCGGCCGTGCCGCCGAGGCGGATCAATTCGCCGGCGATCTCGGAGCGCGTGCCGAGCGAGCCCACGGCCAGTGCCGCGCGCGAAAGCTCTTCGGTGACGACGCACATCGCCACCTTGCCGAGGCCGAGCCCGCCGAACTCCTCGGGGACGGTGAGGCCGAACACGCCGAGCCCGGCCAATTCCTCGAGCACGCTCATCGGGATCAGCACGTCCTGCCGGTGCCAGTCGTGCGCGAACGGCTTCACCTTTTCGGCGCCGAAGCGGCGGAACTGGTCGCGGATCATCGCCAAGGTCTCGTCGCCGAGTCCGGCTTCCCCGAACTCGCCGTCCACGATCAGCTCGGCGAGGCGCACGCGCACGGCGTTGGTGTTGCCGCGCCCGGTCAGCGCCCGCACCGCCGGCGTATAGAAGGCATGCGTCGCGTCTTCGCCGATGCCCATGTCGGCGGGGCGTACGATCTCCACCTGCGAGATCGCGATGCCGCCCCACATCTGGTGGAGATACTCGCCGTAGCCGGCCTGGAGGATCAGCGCCTCGCGCTCGCCGAACTGGCCGGCTGCTTCCAGCCGCTCGGCCCAGCCCAGGAGCTGCCGCAGGCCCTCGACATAGGTGACGAGCCAGGCGTAGCCGTGCGCGGCGAACTGCTCGCGCTCCAGCGCCGCGGCATCCACCTTGCCGCCGCGCATGACCAGGCCCGACACGCTGGTGCGCGCCGCTTCCTTGAACTTGTCCGCGGCGCCCAGCGCCTCGCGGCACAGCGGAAGCAGGCCGGGCAGGATCAGGCCCGCCGCAGTGTCATGTTCTTTGCGCGCTGCCTGCGCCATCGCCCCAAGCCCTCTCGATTGTCGATCTTCATGCTAGCAAGAGTCGGACCACCCGTCGCCGCGTCCGCCGGCGATCGTGCCCAACCCGGCTCGGCCGTGCGCCCGGAGGCGCGCCCAAACCCGCGCAGACCGGGGATCGGCCGCCGGATTTACGTCCGCGGCGACGGACAGGTGCCGGCGACCTGCGTCGCGAACGGCGTCGCCGGCGGGTGGATATTGCCCTCGGGCAGGTGGCGCACGAGGTGGACGCGCGAATCGCGGCCGTCCGGCGCCTTGAGGCGGTCGATCGCGTCGACGCGGAAACCGTTCCGCACCTGCATGCGCAGCGGCACCCAGCCGATCGAAGCCATCTGAAGTTTGCCTTTGCCGTCGGGGCCGAGCGACATCAGCAGGATCGCCGACGAGAGGCGCGGCAGCCCGATCTGGTTCGAGACGAAATTGCCGAGCGAATAGGCGATGAACGTCTCGCGGCCGTCCTTGGTCACGTATTTCTCGACCGGCTGGATCACATGCGGATGCGTGCCGATCACGGCGGTGGCGCCGGCCTCGAGCACGTCTTTCGCCAGCGCCGTCTGCTTCTCGTCGGGCCGGTGCTGATACTCGTTGCCCCAGTGCGGCGCGAAGAAGATCGCGTGCACGTCGGCGCGCTTGGCGAGCGTGCGGATGTTCTCCAGCACCTCGTCGCGCTGGTCGTAGCACTTCAGCACCTGGTTGGCCTTGTCCGGCACGCCGTTGGTGCCGTAGGCGCAGCCGAGCCAGCCGACATTGTAGGTGGCGTTGCCCACTTTCACGGGCGTCACGACATACCAGGGCGCGTTCATGTTTTCGCGGTGGCGCGTGCCGGTATAGGCGAGGCCCGCCGCCTTGATCGCCTCGATCGTCTTGTCGGCGCCGAGCTGATGGCGGTCGAGCGCATGATTGTTCGCGGTCAGGAGAACGTCGAACCCGGCCCGCTTCAGGTCCGTGACGATCGACGGGTGATAATTGAACATCGGGTAGCCGCGATACACGCTCTTGTCGTAGCGCGTCGCAGGCGCGCGAACCTCTTTCCCGTTCGAGGCGACGCCTTCCGCCGCCGGGCCCTCGAGATTCGCGAAGGCGATGTCGGCGTTGCGGATGATGTCGGAGACGGGATCCAGCGCGCCGTAGAAACCTTCCTTCTGGCCGGCCGCCCATTTCTGGAACATGTCGTGCAGCAGCACGTCGCCCACGGCGGCGACGCGCAGGCGGGGCCCTTCGGCACAGGGCTTCTCGAAGGCGATGGTCTTGGGCGAGGGGGCTGGCTTTTCTTCGGTCATCCGCTTTTTCTTCGCCGGCTTGGGCTGGTTCTTGGCCTGGAGCTTGGCCGGATTGGGCTTGGTTTCGGCGTGCGCGGCGGGGGCCAGCGCCACGAGGCCGCAGAGCGCGCCCGCGAGAACGCTCGAGAGCAGCCGGGCAGGGCGCACGGGGAGGCGAAGGGGCGTCATCTCAAGCCTTTGAAAAACAATAATTTTCTTGTCGCCAGGCGGAGCCAGCGGCCGGACGGGCCGGAAGCTTCATCCCTTTACGATCTGCGGCTGTCCCGCATCGCCGCATATTAGCGCCGAGATCGTGGCGAAATCATCACCCGCGAAACGGCCGCGGCGACCCGCGACGCTATGCGCGGGAGGCCCGCAACACGTTGTTCTCGTCGTAATCGGCCAGCCTGGGATAGGCGATGACCGGCGCGGTCGCGAGCCCGAGGACGCGCGCGCGATAACGGTCCAGCGCGGCCGCGCGCTCGCCGTCCGACATGCGCGCAGGCCCGTGCACGAGGAAGGGCTCGATCACCGTGAAACCGGTGAAGTAGAGCATGCCGTGATTGATCGGAAACAGGATCGTGTCGATCGGGCCGTTGATGCCGTGCGCCGAATACATCGGCGCGCCGCCGCCGATCGTGACCGAGCACATCGCGCGCTTTCCGGCGAACACGCCGCGGTCGTACCATTTGCCGCCGCCATAGATCCGCCCGCCCGCGGCGAACACGCGATCGACCCAGCCCTTCAGGATCGCCGGCAGGCCGAACCACCACAGCGGGAATTGCAGGATCAGCGCGTCGCATCGGAAGAGTTTTTCCTGCTCGGCCAATATATCGGGCGCGAAGCCGTCATGCGCGGCGGCATATGTTTCTTCCGCCTGCTGCTTGTAATAGGCGGGATCGGCCACGGTCGTGAAATTGCGGCGATCCGAGACAGGGTCGAAGCCCATGCGGTAGAGGTCGGACACCTCGACCGTGTGGCCGGCGGCGGTGAGCGCCTCGCGCGCGGCGCTGGTCATGGCCCCGTTGAAGCTGCGCTCCTCGGGATGCGCGTGGACGATAAACACTCTCATCGAAGCCGATTTCCCTCTGCCCGCGCCCTGATGCC
>CAZUYG010000062.1:0-9904 GCA_964624265.1 uncultured Candidatus Odyssella sp. | reverse complement strand
CTGCCGCGGCGCGCGGCGCCCCAGCGGAACGGCGGATTGTGGGCTCTCTGGAAGCAGCGCTGGTCGCGCAGCCGCGACGATGCGAGGCTGCGGGCCGAGTTGCGGCACGAATTGCAGTGTCTCGACGAGGCCGGCGAACTCGATGGCGCGCTGGCCCAGATCGGCCTTTCGCGCGCGGCCATACCGGAATTGCTGCGGCGCTATCCCGGCTCGGTCCGGCGCTACGGTGCGATGGCCGGGCGCCTTGGCGTGCGGCCGCCGTCGCCGCGGGCGGGGCTGGTGGCGCTGGTCGGCTCGCGCCGCCGCTGCCTGTTCTGCGGCGAGACCGGGCGCTGCGAGCGCTGGCTCGCCTCCGACGCGCGGCGCGGCAATGAAGAGTTCTGCCCGAACGCCGGCACGTTCGCGGAAATGAAAAAGCGCGCCTGACGCGCGACTTTTCCGGCGGATGAAAAAGTAGGGGCGGGTTTCGAACCCGCCCCTTTGCTTTTCCGGCGTTGTCGCTACGCCGCGTGACGGTCGTCGCGGCGGCGGTGCCAGTGCCTGGGCTGGCCCTGGCGGTTGGGTTGCCCTTGCTTGTGCTGGCCCTGCTTGTGCTGCCCGTGCTTGTGCTGCGGCGCGTGCTTGTGCTCGGCCTGCGACCGCTCCTTGAGCGGCGCGGGCTGGCCGCCCACCACTTCGATCGTGCGCTTCGTGAGGCGCTCGATATCGCGGAGGTAGGCGCGCTCGCTGCCGTCGCAGAGCGAAATCGCGGCGCCGTCGGCGCCGGCGCGCGCGGTGCGGCCGATGCGGTGCACGTAGGTCTCGGGCACGTTCGGCAGCTCGTAGTTCACGACGTGCGTGACGCCGTCCACGTCGATGCCGCGCGCGGCGATGTCGGTCGCCACGAGCACGCGGGCGCGGCCCGTGCGGAAGCGATCGAGCGCGCGCTGGCGCGCGTTCTGCGATTTGTTGCCGTGGATCGCGTCGGCGGGAATCTTCGCGCGCTCCAGCGTCTCGGCCACGCGGTTGGCCGCGTGCTTGGTGCGCGTGAACACGATCACGCGCGCCAGCGCCGCGTCGTCGAGCAGCTTCACGAGATGCGTGCGCTTCTCCGACTGGTGAACGTAGTGCACGGTCTGCCGGATGCGATCCACGGTGATGACCTTCGGCGTCACCTCGACGCGCGCCGGTTGATACAGCATCTCGCCGGCGAGCTTCGCCACTTCGGGCGGCATCGTCGCCGAGAAGAACATCGACTGGCGGCGCTTCGGCAGCGCGGCCACGATCTTCCGCACGTCGCGGACGAAGCCCATGTCGAGCATGCGGTCGGCCTCGTCGAGAACGAGATGCGTCACGCGGTCGAAGCGGACGTGGCCCGACTGCATGTGGTCCATGAGCCGGCCCGGCGTGGCGACGAGGATGTCGACTCCGCGATGCAGCGACTTGATCTGCTCGCCATAGCCGACGCCGCCGACCACGACGGCGACGCGCAGGCCGAGGAAGCGGCCATAGGTGCGGAACGCCGTCTCGATCTGGATGGCGAGCTCGCGCGTGGGCGCCAGGATCAGCGCGCGCGGGCTCTTCGGCACCGGGTGCGCGCGGTTGGCGGAAAGGTGCTGGAGGATCGGAAGGGCGAAGGCCGCGGTCTTGCCGGTGCCGGTCTGCGCGATGCCGAGCAGGTCCTTGCCGGCGAGCAGCGAGGGGATGGCCTGGGCCTGGATGGGGGTGGGCGTTTCGTATTTCTCCGCCGTCAGAGCGCGGAGGATCGGCTCGGCGAGGCCGAGCGAAGCAAACGTGGTCGTCAAGTTCAGTCCTTTATGTGCGCGGCAAGCCGCGGGCCCGCACGGGAATCGTGCGGCCGCCTTGCGGCGCGTTTCGAGCCCCACGCGCGTTGGGACCGTTATGTCGTTGAGGGAATTCTTCGGGAAAGTGCGCCGCTGGCTGAGTGGCCTATCGGGCCGGCCGGGCGCATTCGCGCGATCGCGAGGAATCTATGTGCGGTGCAACATAGTGGCTAAATCGGCGCTGTCAACCGATCGCGCAACTTTATTTCGCGGCATTTGGCCTAGTCGCGACCGTGGGTTCAGCCGCATACCACGGCCCCCGCCTCGCGAAGCGTCTCGATCTCCGCGGCGGAATACCCCGCCTCGCCAAGCACTTCGCGCGTGTGCTGGCCGAACAGCGGGGCGGGGCGGCGGATGCTGCCGGGCGTCTCGGACAGCTTGATCGGCAGGCCGATGGCCTTGGTCGGGCCGGCCTTGGGATGCTCGGTCTCGACGATCATCTGGCGGGCCTGCGCCTGCGGGTCGGCGTGCATGTCGGTGACGGACAGCACCGGGCCCGCCGGGAGCCCGATGTCCTCGAAGCGCGCGAGCCAATCGGCGCTGGTGCGCTTCTTGAGGTACGGCGCCAGCGTCTCGACCAGCAGCGCGAGGTTCGCCATGCGCCCGCGATTGTCCTTGAAGCGCACATCGTCGCGCAGCTCGGGCGCGCCGATCGTGCGCGTGAAGCGGTCCCAGTTCGGCTGGTTCGCGGCGCCCACGGTGATCCAGCCGTCGGCGGTCTCGAACGCCTGATAGGGCGCGTTCAGCGGATGCGCCGAGCCCATCGGGCCGGGCGCGATGCCGGTCGCGAACGCGATCGCGGACTGCCAATAGGTGTGCGTGATGCCGGCTTCGAACAGCGAAGTGTCGACACGCTGGCCCTTGCCGGTGCGCATGCGCTCGACATAGGCGGAAACGCAGCCGAGCGCGCCGAGAATCCCGGCGGTGATGTCGCTCACCGGCGCGCCCACTTTCACCGGCGGGCGGCCCGGCCCCTCGCCGGTGATCGACATGAGTCCGCTCATGCCCTGCGCGATCAGATCGAAGCCGCCGCGCTCGGCGTAGGGCCCGGTGCGGCCGAAACCCGAGATCTCGCAATAGATCAGCGCCGGGTTGATCTTCGACAGCGCGTCGTAGCCGAGCCCGAGCTTCGCCATCGTGTCGTGGCGGTAATTCTCGATCAGCACGTCGGCCTTCTCGACGAGCCGCAGCAGCGCCTCGCGCGCGGCCGGGTGCTTCAGGTCGAGCGCGATGCCGCGCTTGTTGCGGTTCATCATCAGATAGGCGGCGGATTCGCCGTTCACCTCGGGCGGCACCGAGCGCCGCGTATCGTCGCCGCCGGGCACGCGCTCCACCTTGATCACGTCGGCGCCGAGATCGGCGAGCATGAGGCCGCAGGTTGGCCCCGCCATCACATGCGCGAGCTCCAGAACGCGCATTCCCGCCAGCGGTCCCGTGCGCGTCATCGTCCGAAGCGAACTGAAGCGCCGACATGAAGGCGTCGAGAAAGGCCTTTCACCACGAAGACACGAAGACCACGAAGTTGACCCTCACGCGCGCCAAGGGCGCGCCAGTCCGCTTCCTTCGTGACCTTCGTGTCTTCGTGGTGAATCTTCATCTTCTCCACGTCTCCACGCCTCCTGTTCACTTCCCTTTGAAATCGGGCTTCGTCTTCGCGAGGAATGCCTTGTAGCCGATGCGGAAATCCTCGGTGCCGAAGCAGGCATAGGCCTCGTCGAGCTCGGAATGGCTGAGCCCGCGCGGATCGGCCAGCCGCCGCGCGAACTTCTTGTGCCACCGCGCCACCAGCGGCGCGCCATCGGCCACGCGCCTTGCAGCGGCATAGGCTTCGTCGATCACGGTCGCGTCGTCCACGACGCGCGTGACGACGCCTTTCTCCTTCGCCTCCTCGGCGCCGAAGATGCGGCCTTCCAGCAGGATCTCGAGCGCCACGGTGCGGCCGACGAGGTCGATCAGCGCCCCGATCTCCGGATAGGCCATCACGAGGCCGAGATTCTTGATCGGCGCGCCGAAACGGCTCGAGCGTCCGCAAATGCGGATGTCGCACAGCGCCGCGATCTCCATGCCGCCGCCCACGCAAATGCCCTGGATCGCGGCGACCGTCGGCGTGCGGCAGTCGCGCAAGGCCGCGAGCGCGGCGTGCATGAGCCTGCCGTAGTCCCGCGCCTGCGCCGGATTCGATCGCTCGGTCTCGAATTCGGCGATGTCGTTGCCGGGCGAAAAAGCCTTGCCGCCGGCGCCGCGCAGCACGATGCAGCGCACCGCGTCGTCGGCCGCCAGCGCGGCCACGCTTTCGCCGAGCAAGCGCCACATCGGCTTGGTCAGCGCGTTGAGCTTGTCGGGCCGGTTGAGGACGACCGTCGCGATGTCGTCCGTGCGCTCGACGAGAAGGGGTTCGGCCAAGAGGCGGCTCCGTCAGCGGTAGAAGAGATAGACGAGGCTCATCGGAACGTCGGGAACGTAGGTGACGACGAGGAGCACCGCCAGCAGCACGTAGATGAAGTTGATGTTCACCTTGCTCACCTCCCACACGTTCGCCTTCGCGATCGAGCAGGCGACCATCAGCACGCTGGCCACCGGCGGCGTCTGCTGGCCGATCGCGAGATTGATCGTGACGATGAGGCCGAAATGCACGGGATCGATGCCGACGGCGGTGACGAGCGGCATCACCACCGGAACGACGAGGATGATCGCCGCCGCCGAATGCAGGAACATGCCGAGGACGAGGAACAGCACGTTCAGGATCGCGAGCACGAGATACTTGTTGTTCGTGATCGAGAGGATGCCTTCGGCCATCTGCTGCGGCACCTTCTGCTCGGTCAGGAACACGCCGACGAGCGCCGAGGCGGCGACGAGCAGCATCACGACGGCCGTATGCGAGGCGCCTTCGATCGCGGACTTCACGAGCTCGCCCCACTGCACGTCGCGATAGACGAACGTGCCGATGACGAACGCGGCGACGACGGCGGTGCCCGCACCCTCGGTGGCCGTGACGAAGCCGCCGAAGATCGAGCCGAGGATGATGACCGGCAGGAACAGCGCCCAGAACGCGTCGCGGAACGCGCGGCCGAGCTTCGACCAGGAGAACAGCTCCTCCACCGGCCAGCCGTTGCGCCGCGCGATCCACCACGCCATCGCCATCAGCGCGAGGCCGCCGCCGACGCCGGGCACGATGCCGGCCACGAACAATTGTACGATCGAGGCGTTGGCCATCGCGCCGTAGATGATCATCGGGATCGAGGGCGGAATGATGATCGCCAGCGTCGCCGCCGACGAGCACACGGCGGCTGCGAAGGCCTTGGGATAGCCGCGCTTCTTCATGGCCGGGATCAGGATCGTGCCGGTCGCCGCCACGTCGGCCACCGCCGAGCCCGAGATCTCGGCATAGAACATGTTGACGCCGACGGTGACGATGGCGAGCGCGCCGCGGACGAAGCCCACCAGAGCGAGGCACAGCGCGATCAGCCGCCGCGAGATCGACGAGGCGTTCATGATCGCGCCGGCGAAGATGAACAGCGGAATCGCCAGCAGCGGGAAGTTCGTGGCGCCCTCATACATGACGAGCGCGAGGTTCGGCAGGGTCGCGGTTCCCTGCGTGATCAGCATCGCGCCGACCGCGACGACGCCGAGCCCGATGGCGATCGGCACGTTGATGGCGGTGAGGAAGATGAGAACGACGAGGAGCAGCAGGACGATCATTCCAGCTTCTCCTTCGGCTCCTCGCCGGCGTCCTTCTTGCCGAGCACGCCGGCGCGCGCCTGGGCAAGGTAGTCCGGGAAGCTCAGAAGCTGCGCGAGAATGAACAGCACGGCGCCGATCGGGATGATCGCGTGCGTGAGCTGCAGCGGAACCCAGGGCAGGCTCACGAGCCCGTCGCCCTCGAGCACGCGCAGCACGCGCATGCCCATCCAGGCGAGCAGCACGAAGAACGCGATCACCAGCGCCTCGGCGAGGAACACCGCCGCCATGCGCAGGCGCATCGGCATCACGTTGATGAGGCCCTCGAACCCGATATGGCCGCGCTTCAGCGCCGCATAGGCGGAGCCGAAATACGTCACCCAGCAGAGAATGATCGCCGCGATCTCGTCATACCACGAGGGCGAATTGCCGCTCGTGCGCATGATCACCGCGTAGACCACGACGAGCGTGATCGCCAGCATCAGCGCGAGCAGGATGACCTGCAGGAGTCGGTCGAGCGCGGCGCGCCCGGCGGCGATGAGGGTCATGCGTGGAATCGGGCGTTCGGCGAAGTACGCGCGGCCTTGCCCCCATCCCTGCCTTCCCCCGCAAGCGGGGGAAGGTGCACGAGAAAAGAGCCTTCCCCCGCTCGCGGGGGAAGGTTGGATGGGGGTCGCGCCGCCGGCACGATGCTCGGCGCCGGGCTCAGCTGCCCGACGCGAGCGCCAGCGCCTTGTCGATCATCTCCTTGGCGCGCGGCACGGCTTTCGAGAACTCCTCGTAGATCGGCTTGCTGGCATCGACGAAGGCGGCCCGGTTGGGCTCGTTCACCTGCATGCCGGCCGCCTTGAGCTTGCCGAGCAGCTCGCCGTCGAACTTCGCCGCCTGCTCGTACACGTAGGCCTGCGTCTCCTTCGCGATCGCCTCGATCTGGTCGCGCTGGGCCTTGTCCATCTTGTCCCACTTCTCCTTGCCGACGACGACATAGGCCGGCGTGTAGACGTGGCTCGTCATCGAAAGATACTTCTGCACTTCCTGGAACTTGGCGCTGTAGATCTGGATCAGCGGGTTTTCCTGCGCGTCCATCACGCCGGTCTTGAGCGCGGTGAACACTTCCGAGAACGCCATCGGCGAGGGATTGGCGCCGTAGCCCTTGAACATCTTCACGCGCCACTGGCCGCCCGGCACGCGCAGCTTCACGCCGGCGAGATCGGCGGGCGTCACGATCGGCTTCTTGTTGTTGGTGATGTGGCGGAAGCCGTTCTCCCACACGGCGAGGATGCGATAGCCCTTGGCTTCGGCCGCCGGGCCGATCCACGTCCACACGATCTCCTTCTCGATCTTCTTCATGTGGTCGCGGTTCTTGACGAGATACGGCATCTCGAACAGGCCGAATTCGGGCGAAACGCTCGACATCACCGTCGAAGGCAGCGCGAAATCGACGGTGCCGAGCTTCAGCTTCTTGACGAGATCCTCGTCCTTGCCGAGCTGCGAGGAGCCGAAGGCCGAAACCTTCACCTTGCCGGCCATTTTCGCGTTCACGCGTTTCGCGAATTCGTTGGCCGACAGCTCGAACAGCGAGCCCGGCTCGCCGACATGGCCGAATTTCAGTTCGGTTTCCGCCAGCGCGGGCGCGGCGAGCGCCGAGGCCAGCACGGCGGTCAGCAACCACTTTGCTTTCATGTCATCCTCCCATCTCGGTAATTACTTATCCGGCGGTTTCAGGACCGCGCGGCCGCTTTCTTCGGTTCGGCACTCTGCCGGGCACCGGCCAGATAGTCGAGCGCCCCCAGCACCCCCCCCGTCTGGTGCGGCACCCCGGCGAGCGCCAGGCCCCTCAAGATTCCGGCCAGCGGGCCCCCCAGCATGAGGTCGTTGAAATCGCCGAGGTGCCCGATGCGAAACACCTTGCCGGCGACCTTCGAGAGCCCGTTGCCGAGCGACATGTCGAAATTCTCGAGCACGGTCTTGCGGAACGCGTCGGCGTCGTGGCCCGCCGGCATCAGCACGGCGGTGAGCGAGCTGGAATAGGCCGCGGGATCGACGCAGAGCAGCTCGAGTCCCCAGGCCTTCACCGCGCGCCGCGCCGCCTCGGCATGGCGCGTGTGGCGCGCGAACACCGCGTCGAGGCCCATTTCCTCGAGCATCGCGATGGCTTCCGCGAGGCCGAACAGGAGATTCGTCGAAGGCGTGTAGGGGAAGAAGCCGCTGGCGTTCGGCCCCGTCATTTCCTCCCACGACCAATAGGCGCGCGGCAGCTTCGCGTGCTTGCCCGCGGCCAGCGCCTTTCGCTCACCGCGTTGAACGCAAGGCCCGGCGGCAGCATCAACCCCTTCTGCGATCCGCCGACGGTCACGTCCACGCCCCACGCATCGTGGCGATAGTCGATCGAGCCCAGCGACGAGATCGTGTCGACCATCAGCAGCGCCGGGTGCTTCGCGGCGTCGATCGCCGCGCGCACCGCGGCGATGTCGGTCACGCAGCCGGTCGATGTTTCGTTGTGAACGACGCACACGGCCTTGATCGCGTGCGCGGCGTCGGCCTTGAGCCGCGCTTCGATCTGCGCCGCGTCCGCGCCGCGCCGCCAGTCGCTGGCGAGAAATTCGGGCGCGAGGCCGAGTTTCACCGCGATGGTCTTCCAGAGCGTCGCGAAGTGGCCGGTCTCGTACATCAGCACGCGGTCGCCGGGCGAAAGCGTGTTGACGAGCGCCGCTTCCCAGGCGCCGGTGCCCGACGAGGGATAGATGAACACCGGCCCCTTGCAGCGAAACACCCACTGCATGCCGGCAAGCACGCGCTTGCCGAGCTTCGCGAATGCCGGCCCGCGATGATCGATCGTCGGACGGTCGATCGCGCGCAGGATTCGGTCGGGCACGTTGGTCGGCCCCGGAATTTGCAGAAAATGCCGTCCGCCCGGCCCAGACTGCGTCATGGCAGTTCTCCCTATCGCGGCGCTATATAAAGGCGATTACCGCCGCCAAGGGAAGCCAAACGCGTGAACGTCGCCGTTACTGCACCTGCGAAGAAAGCCGCGCCCGGCGACGGCGCGCTCGCGCAGCGTCTGCGCCGCGCGATCGAGGGCGAGGTGCTGTTCGATGCCGGCGCGCGCGGGCGCTACAGCACCGATGCGTCGATCTATCAGATCGAGCCGATCGGCGTGGTCGTGCCGAAAACCGACGACGACGTGCGCGCCGCGCTCGCCATCGCGCGCGAGGAGCGCCTGCCGGTCCTGCCGCGCGGCGCGGGCACGTCGCAATGCGGGCAGACGGTGGGCGCGGCGCTCGTCATCGACGGCAGCAAGTTCCTCAACAAGATCGTCGCGTTCGACAAAGATGCGCGCACGGTCACGGTCGAGCCCGGCATCGTGCTCGACCAGCTCAATGCGTGGCTCCGGCCGCACGGGCTCTGGTTCCCGGTCGACGTCTCCACCTCGGCGCAGGCCACGATCGGCGGCATGGCGGGAAACAACTCCTGCGGCGCGCGCTCGATCGAATACGGCAACATGGTGCACAACGTGCTCGGCGTGGACGCGATCCTCGCCGACGGCAGCGAAGCGCATTTCGGGCCGCTCGACGACGCGCGGAAGAGCAACGTGCTCGCGCCGATCGCCGCGCGCATCGAGGCGATCGCGCGCGCCGAGCGCGATGAGATCGCGCGCATGGTTCCGAAGGTGCTGCGCCGGGTCGGCGGCTACAATCTCGACATCTTCCATCCGCAGAGCGTGCGGCCCTACACCGAAGACGGCGCGGTCAATCTCGCGCATCTGCTGGTGGGCTCCGAAGGCACGCTGGCCTATTCGCGCCGCATCGTGCTGAAGCTCGCGCCGCTGCCGAAGCACAAGGTGCTCGGCGTCGTGAATTTCGCGAGCTTCCATCAGGCGATGGCGCTCACGCAGCACATCGTGAAGCTCTCGCCCACGGCGGTGGAGCTCGTCGACCGCACGATGATCGATCTCGCGCGCGAGAATCCGGCGTTCCGGCCCGTCGTCGACGCGGCGCTCATCGGCAAGCCCGAAGCGCTGCTGCTCACCGAATTCGCCGGCGAGGATCGCGCGGCGCAGATCGCGCGCCTCAAGGATCTCGTCGCGCTGATGGGCGATCTCGGCCTGCCCGGCAGCGTCGTCGAGATGACCGAGCCCGCGCCGCAGCGCGATCTCTGGGAGGTGAGGAAGGCCGGGCTCAACATCATGATGTCGATGAAGGGCGACGGAAAGCCGGTCAGCTTCATCGAGGATTGCGCGGTGCCGCTCGAGCACCTCGCGGACTACACCCAGCGCCTCACCGACGTGTTCGCGAAGCACGGCACGAAGGGAACCTGGTACGCGCACGCCTCGGTCGGCACGCTGCATGTGCGCCCGATCCTCGACATGCGCCGCGACGGCGCCGCGAAGATGCGCGCGATCG
>CAZUYG010000061.1:0-9929 GCA_964624265.1 uncultured Candidatus Odyssella sp. | reverse complement strand
GTAGTCGATGAAGCGCTCGGCGGCCTGCTCGGGCGGATTGAGGGCGCTATCCCGCGCGAGGGCCTTGATCTCGGCATAGGCGTCGCGCCGTCCGCACATTTCGAGCAACGCGAAGATGCTCGGCTCCAATAGCACAAGCTTCGCCGCGCGTGCGCCCAGGCGGCGCGCGGTCTGCATCGCGACGGCGCCGCCGAACGAGTGACCGATCAGCGTGACCTGGTCGGCGCCGGCGGGAATCGCCGCAAGCACGAGATCGGCGTAGTCGTCGAGCGTCGGCACCGCGGGCGCCGGCCAGGCCGGCGTGCGCCCGTAGCCGAACAGGTTGAGCGCGCGGACGGTGTGGCGCTGCTCGAGCGCCGCCGTGAGCGCGCCCCACTGGCGCGCGTTGGAGAGACTCGCATGAAGGAGGACCACCAGCGGGCCGGAGCCCGCGTCGAGAAAGTCGGGAGCGAAAAGACGGCGAGCGGACATGGCGATACCGTGTCGTTGTGAGCCGACGACCCCTGGCCTGTTGCTCCGGCGTTTTCTTGCGCCGTCGTTTCGCGGACGGCGATGCGACGGTTGACGCGGCGGCTCAATCGCCGGGTTTTGCCGTCGACGGATCGATGATCTTGCCGATCTCGGTTACGCGATGCGCCGGAAAGCCCGAAAGCCGCGCGTGCTCCTGGATCATCTCGGGGCTCTCCGCGAGGTAGATGCAGAACAGCTTGTCCGCGGTCACGTAAGACTGGATCCACTGCACCTTCGGCGCCAGCGCGCGCAACACCTCGTTTGATTTGGCGGCAGCGGCGCGCAATTGCTCGCGGGCCAGCGTTCCGACGGCGGGAATTTCGCGTTCGATGATGTATTTCTTCATCGTATCAACTCCGTTTTGCGCGCGCGTGCAGTATCCCTTCGACTTCAGACCGCATATCCGAACATGGATTTGGACGGGTTGATAGTACTCGATCTGTAGTGCCGGGCGGCGGCGCCCCCCCCGCCCGGAATCGCGTCAAGGCCGCGCTTCGAGGATCAGATTGAACGGCGTCTCGGTCGCGCGGCGGAAGCGGGTGAAGCCGCCCGCCGTCACCACCTCGCGCAGCCGCGTCTCGCCGGCCTGCGCGCCGAGCCCGAGCCCCACTTCCTGCGCGAGCGAAGCCGGCGTGCAGATCATCGTCGAGCCCGAGTAGTAGAGCCGCCCGACCGGATTGAGATTGTCGGCCACGTCGTCGTGCGCGAACGGCTCGACGAGCATGAACGTGCCGTCGGGCTTCAGCGACTTCTTGATGTGCGCGGCGGCGCCCTGGGGATCGCCCATGTCGTGCAGCGCGTCGAAGCAGGCGACGAGGTCGAAGTCGCGGCCGGGGAAATTCTTGGCCGTGGCGACTTCGAACGTCGCGTTCGCGAGGCCGGCCTCGGCCGCCGCCGCGCGGGCACGCTCGATCGACTCCTTGTGGTAGTCGTAACCGACGAACCGGCTGTTCGGGAACGCCTTCGCCATCAGCACGGTCGAAACGCCGTGCCCGCAGCCGACATCGGCCGCCGTGGCGCCGCGCTCCAGCTTGGCCGCCACGCCGTCGAGCGCCGGAATCCACGCCTGCACGAGATTCGCCTGATACCCGGAGCGGAAGAAGCGCTCGACGCCGCGGAACAGGCAGTCGTGGTGCTCGTGCCAGCCGACGCCTTGCCCGGTCTTGAACGCCTTCGTCACCTTGGGCTCGTCGATATAGCCGGACTTGATCACGTCGAAGGCGGCTGCGACGTAGACCGGGCTGTTCTCGTCGGCGAGCGCCATCGCCTGCTCCGGCGTCATCGAGAAGCGGCGCGTAGTCCGGTTGTATTCGACGTAGCCGGCGGCCGCCTGCGCGGCGAGCCATTCGCGCACATAGCGTTCGGCCGTGCCGGTGCGCTTGGCGAGCTCGTCCGACGTGGCGGGGCCGCCCTCGGCCAGCGCCTTGAACAGGCCGAGCCGCTCGCCGATCAGCACCATCACGCCGCTCCAGGCGGCGCCCATGTCGCCGACCAGCTTGCCCATGAAGGCCTGGAGCTTCTCGGCATCGACGGCGGGTTGCAGCGTGTCCATAGGTGTTGCTCCTGGAACTGTGAGGGGCGTCACAGACGGGTGGCAGCGGGCTTCGCTATGCAACCACCCGTCACGACGGGCGCGCGATATGCCTCCGGGCCCGGCTTGACTCAATGCTCGCGGCTCTGCGAGTTTTGACCGAGACGCCGGGGCGGGCGTCTTCCGACAGGACAACACGACCACGAAAGGTGGGACCGATGGATGTCCTTGCCGACGCTTTGCGCGTCATGCGCGTCGCCTGCGGCGTGTTCTTCACGTCGAAGATGGTTCTGCCCTGGTCGGTGACGTCGCCGCCCGCCGAGCGGCTGCGTCCGGTGGTGGCGCCCGAGGCCGATTGCATCGCGCATTTCCATATCCTCGTCGAAGGCGAGCCGTGCTGGGTGGCGCTGCCGGGCCGTCCGCCGATCCGGATGATGCCGGGCGATCTCGTGATCCTGCCGCAGGGCGAGCAGCACGTGATGACGAGCGACCTCGCGATTCCGCCGCCACCGGCCGAAATGGCGCTGGAGGCCATGCCGACGATCTTCGGGAACGTGCCGCCCGGGCGCCTGCCGCATTTCGACAATGGCGGCGCGGGTCCGGCGACGAACCTCGTCTGCGGCTATCTGCAATGCGAGCAGAGCTTCAACCCGCTGCTGGGCGCGCTGCCGCAGGCCGTGCTCGTCCGCGTCGGCGACGGCGCCGCGAGCGTGCAGACCACGGCCGGTGCCGGCGAGCTGCGCCAGCTCGCGCTGCCGTTCGAAGCCGCGCGCTGGATCGAGACGACGCTGCGCTATGCCATTTCCGAGGCGAACGCCGCCGGCACGTCGATGCTGGCGCGCCTCGCCGAGCTCGTCTTCGCCGAGGTGATGCGCCGTTACTTCGAGAACGTGCCGGCGAACGAGAAGGGCTGGCTCGCCGCCGTCAACGACGCGCAGGTCTCGCGCGTGCTGAAGCTCATCCACGGCGAGCCGAAGCGCGACTGGACGGTGGCCGCGCTCGGCAAGGCGGCGGGCATTTCCCGCTCCGCGCTGGCCGACCGGTTCGCGGCGATGGTCGGCGAATCGCCGATGCGCTACCTCGCGAACTGGCGCATGCAGCTCGCCAAGCGCCTGCTGCGCGACAGCGGGCAGAACATCGCCGAGATCGCGGCGCAGGTCGGCTACGAATCCGAGGCGGCGTTCAACCGCGCATTCCGCCGGCTCGTGGGCAAGCCGCCGGCGGCGTGGCGCGACGGTGGCAGGCGCCGGGGTGCTCGCGCGCCGTTTCCCGCGCCGGCCAACGATGCCACGCCGGCCGCGGTCGCGCAGGGCTGGTAACGGCGCGCTGCTGCGGCCGGTCGATGCTCAGCGCGCCGAAGGCGCGTCGGCGCCGGGTGACCGGGCGCGCTCGAGCTTCAGCGCGTGGCCGAGCGCTTCGGCGAGATCGAACAGGTCGCCGAAATCCAGCAGCAGCGCCTCGATGCGTGCCGGGTCGTCGAGCGGCTTGAACAGCGAGCCGCCTTCGAAGCGGTCCTTCTTCGACCGGATCGCGAGCAGCACGCGGTCGCCGGCGAGCGCGAGCGACGGCCGGTCGGCGCCGAGCCGGCGCTGCAATTCGTGCAGGCGGCGCATCACGCGGTCGGTCAGCACCATGCGTGCCTCTTCGGGCAGCGTGGTGCGGATTTCGAGATCGCTTTCGAGGTCGCCGAGGCCGAGGTTGATACGTTCGGCGGGCCGGCTTTCGAAGAGGCGCGCGACGAAGCCGCGTTCGGGCATCACGAGCGTCAGGCCCTTGAACGGCCGCGGCACGCGCGCGGCGAAGAGAAGGCCGCGCCACACGGTATTGTAGCTCGAGCCGCCGCTCTTCGTGCTCCGCCGCACCGCGAGCCTCGCCTCGGCCGCCTCGAACAGGATGCCCGCTTCGTCGCTCGCGACGCCGTCTTCCAGCGTGTGGCGGTCGTGCCGCGGCAGCATGCCGGCGCCATAGAACGCGTCGAACGGAAACGCGGGCGCGCGGCCGGTGTAGTCGAGCTTCAGCCGCTCGGCGACCCTGGGCAGCAGGAAGCCCTTCATCTCGGCGCGGAACATCGTCAGCATCAGCCACGCGCCCGCGCCGCCGAGGAACGCCGGCACCAGGCCGAACAGCATGACGGCGAGAATCGTGCTCATGCCGAAAACGCCGTGGGCCAGCGCCTGCAGCAGGGCAATCACGGCGGCGGTGACGGCGATGACGATCCCGGCGCGCCGCAAGGTCTTGCGCCGCGCCGCTTCCTTCTCGATCAGCCAGGGCAGGATTTCGCGCTGATAGAACGGCGCGAAGCCCGCGAAACGCGGATGCGCGGGAACGTCGATCGGGCGTGCGGCGCGAAGCGGCATCGCCCGAGAATGCGCGGGCGCCGCCGCCCGCGCAATCGCGCAAATGGTAGCCGCCCGATTTACGCCGCTTCGCGCAGGCGCTCGGCCTGCTCGAGATCGACCGAGACGAGCTTCGAGACGCCGCGCTCGGCCATCGTCACGCCGTAGAGCCGGTGCATGCGCGCCATCGTCATGCGGTGGTGGGTGACGATCAGGAATCGCGTGCCGGTTTTTCCCGCGATGTCCTCGACGAGCGAGCAGAAGCGGTCGACGTTGGCGTCGTCGAGCGGCGCGTCCACCTCGTCGAGGATGCAGATCGGCGCGGGGTTGGTGAGGAACACGGCGAACAGCAGCGACAGCGCGGTCAGCGCCTGCTCGCCGCCCGACAGCAGCGTCAGCGACTGCAGCTTCTTGCCCGGCGGCTGCGCCATCACCTCGAGGCCGGATTGCAGCGGGTCGTCGTTCTCGATGAGCTGAAGGTGGGCGCGTCCGCCGCCGAACAACTGGACGAACAGCTTCTCGAAGTGCGCGTTGACGGCCTCGAACGAGGCGATGAGGCGCTCGCGGCCCTCGCGGTTGAGCTCGGCGATCGCGCGGCGGAAGCGGTCGATCGCGCCGACGAGGTCGGTCTTCTCGCTTTCGTAGCCGGCGATCTGCTGCTCGAGCTCGGTCGCCTCCTGCTCGGCGCGCAGGTTCACCGGGCCCATCGTCTCGCGCTCGTGGACGAGGCGCTCGAGGCGGCGCTCCACGTCGGCCTGCGGCGGGATTTCCTGGCCCTCCTTGAGCTCGGCCAGCGCCAGTGCGCCGTCGGGCTCCACGGCAAGGCGCTCGGCGATGCGCTGCGCGATCTCGGCGAGCGCCTGCTCCGACTGCGCGACGGCGCCTTCCGCGCGTCCGCGCGCCTCGCGCTGGTCGGCGAGGCGCGACTCGAGCGTCTTCAGCGCCTTGTCGTGCTCCGCCTGGCGCGCTTCGGCCTCGGCGAGGCGGTCGGCCGCCGCGCGGCGGCGCGCCTCGGCGGCTTCGGCGGCGGCGATGAGCGCATTGCGGCGCTCGACGAGCGCGGCGGGCCGCGTGGCCAGATCGGCGAGTTCGGCTTCGGTCGCGGTGCGGCGCTCCGCCAGCGCCAGCATCTGGCGCTCGCCGCCGGCGCGGCGCGCGGCCCAGGACTGGTCTTCGGCGGCGATCGCGGAAACCCGGCGCGTCCGCGCCTCGGCCTCTGCGGCAAGGCGGTTGGCCGCGTGCTGCTGCTCGGCCAGCGCGGTGCGCAACGTTTCGAGCGCGGCGCGCTGCCCGGCCCGCGCGGCCTGATCGGCGTCCGACGAGGGCAGCGCTTCGGCGGCGGCCCGCGTCTCGCCGAGATCGGCTTCGGCGGCGGCGTGATCCGCCGCGTTGCGGTCGCGCGCTTCGATGAGCGCGGCCAGGCGCGCATTGCGCTCGGCGGCGACGCGCAGCGCCCGCGCCTGTTCCTCGCGGGCGAAGGTGAGGCTCGACAGCGCGCGCTTCGCGGTGTCGCGCAGCAGGCGCAGCTTCTCGAACGAGACCTGCGATTTCGCCTGCGCTTCGGTGGCAAGGTCGCGGGCGGCGTGCGCCGCGCCCTGCTGCACGGCGATCTCGGCCTCGAGTTCGCGCAGCCGGCTCATTTGCAGCAGCTGCGTCACCTCGGCGGCCGGCGCGTCGGCCGATTTGCGCAGGCCGTCCCAGCGCCACAGCGCGCCGGCCTTCGTCACCAGGCGCTGGCCTTGGACGAGGTGCGGAAGCAGCGCCAGGGCCGCGGCGTCGTCGGCAACGACGCCGATCTGCGCGAGGCGGGGCGTCAGCGCCGGCGGCGCCACGACGAACTTGCCCAGCGGCTCGGCGCCTTCGGGCAGCGGCGGCCGCGGATGATCCGCCGGCATCTGCCAGCTGCGCGGCGCGTCGGCGTCGAGCGACGCCTTGAGGTCTTCGCCGAGTGCGGCGCCGAGCGCCGCTTCGTAGCCGCTCTCCACCGCGATGCGGTCGAGCACCGGCGGATGCTGGCCCTGCGGCGTCTGCGCCATCGCGGCGCGCAGGCCTTTCTCCTCGGCGCGCAGACGCGTCAGCGTTTCGACGGCGGCATCGGCGGCCCGCTTCGTCTCGGCCGCTTCCGCTTCGGCGGCGGTCCGCGCGTGTTCGGCGGCTTCCATTTCCGCCTGCGCGCCGTCGTAATTCGCCTGCGCCGTGGCGACGGCCTCGTCCTCGCCGCCGCCGGCCGCGGCGCGCAGCTGATCCTCGATCGCCGCGATTTCGCGGGCGACGTCCGCGCCGCGCCGCGCGATTTCCGACAGCCGCCGCTCCGCGGCTTCGATGCCGCGCGCGAACTCGGCGCGCTTGGCCTCGTCGGACGCGATCTTGCGGGTGAGTTCCGTCACGGCGCCGTCCAGCGTCTCCACCTCGGCGCGCGTCGCGGCGGCGCCGGCGCCGGCCTCGCGCAGCGCGTCGGCCGCGCCGGCGGCGATCGCCTCGAGCTCGGCCTGCTCGGCGGCGAGCTTCTCGAGCGCGGCGGCGGCGTCGGCTAGCAGTGCCTCTTCGCGCGCGTGGTCGGCGCCGATCTGTGCGAGCCGCGCCTCGGCGTCGCGCGTCGCCTGAGCGACGCGTTGCTCTTCGGCCGCGACCGCTTCGCCCTCGACGACGGCGCGGTGGCGCTCGGCGGCGGCGGCCGCTTCGTCCTGGCGCAATCCCGGCAGTACCGCGCCGGCCTCGGCCAGCGCCGTGGCGGCCACGGCGGCGTCGTGCGTCAGCGCCTGGATGTCGGCCTCGATCTCGGCGAGGCGCACCCCGGCGGCCACGCCCTCCATCGTCGCCTTCTGCCAGCGCAGGTGATAGGCGAGCGCCTCGGCGCGGCGGATGTGGTCCGAGAGATTGCGGTAGCGCGAGGCCTGGCGCGCCTGGCGCTTCAGGCCCTGAAGCTGGTTCTGCAGCGCGAGGATCACGTCGTCGAGGCGCGCGAGGTTCTGCTCGGCCGCGCGCAGCTTCAGCTCCGCCTCGTGGCGGCGCGAATGCAGGCCGGTGATTCCGGCCGCCTCTTCCAGCAGCAGGCGCCGCTCGGGCGGCTTGGCCTGGATGATCGCGCTCACCCGCCCCTGGCTCACGATCGCCGTCGAGCGCGCGCCCGAGGAAAGGTCGGCGAACAGCAGCTGCACGTCGCGCGCGCGAACGTCTTTACCGTTCACGCTGTAGGCCGAGCCGCTTTCGCGCTCGATGCGCCGGCAGATCTCGATCTCGTCGAGCTCGTTGAACGTGGCCGGCGCGCTGCGGTCGCGGTTGTCGAGGTGCAGGATCACCTCGGCCACGTTGCGCGCGGGGCGTTCCGACGTGCCGTTGAAGATGACGTCGTCCATGCCGCCGCCGCGCATCTGGCGCGCCGAGCTTTCGCCCATGCACCAGCGCAGGCCTTCGAGGAGGTTGGACTTTCCGCAGCCGTTGGGACCGACGATGCCGGTCAAGCCCTTCTGGATCTCGAACTCCGTCGCATCGACGAAGGACTTGAAACCGGCGAGGCGGAGCTTCGTGAAATGGACCACTGCTGCGTTTCGTCCCCAGTTGTTTCGCGCGTTATTTCTTCGGCAGCTTCTCGACGAGGGGCTTCAGCACCTTGTCGAATTCCTCGATCGGGCGGTTGCCCTGGATGCGCGCGTCGCCGATCACGAAATGCGGCGTGCCTTCGAGACCGTGCTTTTCGACGCCTTCGCGCCAGCGTTCGGCCATCGCGCGCAGCATCTTCTCGTTCTTCATGCAGGCGTCGAACTGTTCCTTCGACATGCCGGCGAGGCGGCCATAGGCGGCGACGTTGTCGAGCAGCTGCTGGCCGGTCTCGGCCTTCGTCCACTTCTCCTGATCCTTGAACATCAGGTCCATCATCGAGAAGTAGCGGTCGGGACCGAGGCACCGCGCCATCATCGCCGGAATCCGCGCCCAGGGTTCGCGTGCCGTGCCCGGATATTCGCGGAAGATGATCTTCACATGGCCCGGGTCGACGTATTGCTCCTTGAGCTTCGGCAGCGTGGCGGCGTGAAACGCCGCGCAATGCGGGCACAGCAGCGATTCGTAGGCGATGATCGTGATCGGGGCATCGGCCTTGCCGATGAACATATCCCCCGTGCCGTCATTGGCCGCCGGCGTTTCGGCCAGCGTCGGGCTGCCCAGCGCGAGCGCCAGGCCAAAGCCGAGGGTTAACAAGATGTTGCGGCGGTTCATGACGTCACCACTATGGTTGGGATGCTAGACCGGGGTCGGCGGAATTCGCAAGGGATTCGGCGCGGCTTTTACACAGGTTTTCGGGCGGGGCCAGACAACTTGTTCGTGACCGTCTTGGAGACGCGCGAAGCGCGCCGTTCCAGCGCGCGCCCGAGCGCCAGAACGCGTTCGCGCAGCTCGGGGTCATCGATCTTCGCGGTCATCGCGGCCAGGCGCGCCTCGGCCGCCGGCGGCAACGGCGCGGGCGGGGCGGGCGCGCGCTTCGCGGCCGGCAGCGGCGCCTGGATGAACTGGATACGCGCCACGGCCGGGTAGCCGAAATAGCCGTTGATGCGGGCGATGAGGCCGGGCGCCATGTGCTGGAACTCCAGCGCCCACACGCCGGCCACGCGCAGGCGCAGCGTCCCGCCCGGCTCGGCGCCGCGCCCGCGCATCAGCCGCTCGGGCGCCGATCGCTCGGCAACGGTGTCGCCGACGATCGCGCGCCAGTCGGTCACGATGCGCGCCTCGGCAAGGCCGCGCTTCTTCAGGATCGGCGCGGCCACGCGCGCGGCGGCGGCCGCCACGGGCGCCATTCCGCGGCGCATATCCGCGTCTCTCACACGTTTTGGTGTTGCCGCGGGCGGCATCTCTCGCTAGAGCGGATTGAGGGGAGAAAGCCTTGTGCCGAGCGATCGTGGCATAAAGATGAGGCGGCTGGATAGCGCCGGCTCCAAGGCTGCCGTTTCGCGCGAAGGCGGGCCGCTCGCCGCGTCGCTGCTCGCCTGGTACGACCGCCATCGCCGCCGGATGCCGTGGCGCGCGCTGCCCGGCGAGCGCGCCGATCCCTACAAGGTGTGGCTCAGCGAGATCATGCTGCAGCAGACGACCGTGGCCGCGGTCGGCCCCTATTTCGCGCGCTTCCTCGAGCGGTTCCCGTCGGTCCACGCGCTCGCTGCGGCGAAACTCGACGATATCCTCGCGCTCTGGCAGGGCCTCGGCTACTACGCGCGCGCGCGCAATCTGCACCGCGCGGCGCAGATCGTCGCCCGCGAGATGAGCGGCCGCTTTCCCGACACCGCCGAGGCGCTCCGCAGGCTGCCCGGCATCGGCGACTACACCGGCGCCGCGATCGCCGCGATCGCGTTCGGCCGGCCGGAGGCCGCGGTCGACGGCAATGTCGAGCGGGTGATGGCGCGGCTCCACGCGGTCTCGATCCCGCTGCCGGCGGCGAAGCCGACGTTGGGCGGACAACCGCCGCCGGACCGGCCCCCAGCCCCCCCCCCCCGATTAGACCCCGGCCGGGTGGGGCACCGCCCCCCCGGGGGGAAAAAGCACAGGGCCGACGGCGGGCCGCCCCC
>CAZUYG010000060.1:0-9972 GCA_964624265.1 uncultured Candidatus Odyssella sp. | reverse complement strand
CGCGCTACTGGCGCGCGATGGGCCGGCCCGAGTGGTCGGGCCATGCCGCCGGCGCCTCGCATCCGCATCTCGATCCGGGCCGCGACTTGCTGCACACGGTCGAGCGCCAGAAGGCCCAGCTGCGCCTTGCGGGCATTGAAAGCGTACAAGCGGCCGATCTCTCCTGGATCGAAGCCGATGTACGGCAGTATGACATCAAGGCGCCGTACGTGCTGTTCGTGCCCGGTGGCTCCGCGCATCGGCCAAAAAAACGCTGGCCGGCCGAGAAGTTCACCGCTTTGGCACGTACATTCGTACGCCTCGGCATTGAGCCCGTACTGATCGGGGGCGCAGCCGAAGCCGACGTGCTCGCCGAAATCGCGCGGCACGTACCCGAAGGCGTCAATCTCTGCGGCAAGACGAGTTTCGAGGAAATCGCGGTGCTTGCGCGCGGCGCGCTCGGCGCGGTCGGCAACGACACCGGCCCAATGCACCTCATCGCCGCGGCGGGTGCGCCGTCGCTGGTCCTGTTTTCCGAGGAATCCGATCCCGCCCTCTGCGCGCCGCGGCCCGGCGCCCAGGGCGGCAAGGTGGCGGTGCTGCGCAAGCCCGATCTCGTTGCGCTCTCGGTATCGGAAGTGCAGTCGGCCTTGCCATTCTCGCTTGCCGCGAAACGCTAGGCGCTCGCGACGGACCGCCGTTGACGCATTGACAGGCGCGAACCACCTAAGCTACGGAACCGCCATGATTTGCCGCTCCGCAACCACGACGACGGCCACGACGACCCGCTCCGGCGGGCCGAAGGGTGCGCGCGTGCGCTGAGATTGCGGCGCTGAGACGAACCCCAAGGCCCCGGCCGGAGACGGACGGGGCCTTGTCGTTTGTGCCCCGGGCCACGAAAAACAGCGACGCGACCCCAGCCCAAAGCAGATCTTCCATGGTCAACATCACTCTCCCGGACGGTAGCGTCCGCTCCTTCGAGAAGCCCGTTTCGGGCGCCGAGCTGGCCGCCAGCATCGGCCCCGGCCTCGCCAAAGCCGCGCTCGCGGTGAAGATCGACGGCCAGATGAAGGATCTGGCGCTCCCGATCGCCCAGGACGCCAGGGTGGCGATCGTCACCGCCAAGGACCCCGACGCGCTGGAGCTGATCCGGCACGACGCCGCGCACGTGCTCGCGCAGGCGGTGCAGGAGCTGTTCCCCGGCACCCAGATCACCTTCGGCCCGTCGATCGAGAACGGCTTCTATTACGACTTCGCCCGCAAGGAGCCGTTCTCTCCCGAAGATTTCGCGAAGATCGAGCAGCGCATGCGCGAGATCGTCGATCGCAACCTGCCGATCGAGCGCAGCGTCTGGGACCGCGACGCCCTGAAGGCGTGGTTCCAGAAGCACGGCGAGAGCTTCAAGGCCGAGTGGATCGACGAGCTGCCGAAAGACGAGGAGGTCAGCGTCTACAAGCAGGGCGAATGGATGGACATGTGCGTGGGCCCGCATTTGCCGTCCACCGGCAAACTGCCGAAGGCGTTCAAGCTCACCAAGGTGTCGGGCACCTATTGGCGCGGGAATCCCAAGAATCCCGTGCTCCAGCGCATCTACGGCACCGCCTGGGCCAGCGAGAAAGACCTCAAGGAATACCTCCACCAGATCGAAGAGGCGGAGAAGCGCGATCACCGCAAGATCGGGCGCGAGATGAACCTGTTCCACCTCCAGGAAGAGGCGGTGGGCAGCGTATTCTGGCATCCGAACGGCTGGACCCTGTGGCGCACCCTCGAGCGATACATGCGCGCGCGGCTCGACGCGGCCGGCTATGTCGAGGTGAAAACCCCGCAGCTCGTCGACCGCAAGCTCTGGGAAGAGTCGGGCCACTGGGACAAGTTCAAGGACGCGATGTTCCTCGCCACCCCGCGCGCCGAGACCGCGCATGCGGAAGACGGCGAGCGCGTCTACGCGATCAAGCCGATGAACTGCCCGGGCGCGGTGCAGATCTTCAAGCAGGGCCTGAAGAGCTATCGCGACCTGCCGCTGCGCATGGCCGAATTCGGCTCGTGCCACCGCTACGAGCCGTCGGGCGCGATGCACGGCATCATGCGCGTGCGCGCGTTCACCCAGGACGACGCGCACATCTTCTGCACCGAGCAGCAGATCGAATCCGAATCGGTCGCCTTCTGCGATCTGCTCCGCACCATCTACAAGGATCTGGGCTTCGCGGATTTCTTCGTGAAATTCTCGGATCGCCCGGCCGTGCGCGCGGGCAGCGATGCGGTGTGGGATCAGGCCGAGGGCGCGCTGCGTGCCGCCGCGAAGGCGGCGGGGCTCGATCTTCAGCTCAATCCGGGCGAGGGCGCGTTCTACGGGCCGAAGCTCGAATTCGTCCTGCGCGACGCGATCGGGCGCGACTGGCAGTGCGGCACCCTGCAGGTGGATTTCGTGCTGCCCGAGCGGCTCGACGCGAGCTACATCGGCGAGGATGGCCAGCGCCATCGCCCGGTGATGCTGCATCGCGCGATCCTGGGCTCGTTCGAGCGCTTCACCGGCATCCTCATCGAGCATTTCGCCGGCAAGTTTCCGCTCTGGCTCGCGCCGGTGCAGGCCGTCGCCGCCACCATCGTCAGCGACGCCGATGGCTACGCGGGCGAGGTCGAGGCCGCCCTGGCGGCCGCGGGCCTGCGGGCGAAAACCGATCTCCGCAACGAGAAAATCAACTACAAGATTCGCGAGCACTCGCTGGCGAAAGTGCCCATCCTGTTGATTCTAGGCCGAAAAGAAGCCGAGGAACGAAAGGTCACGATCCGTCGTTTGGGCGAGGAGCGGCAGGAGAGCCTTGCGCTCGATGAGGCGGTTGTTAAATTGAAAGAGCTGGCGAAACCTCCGGTTCCGCTGGCCTGACCGCGCCCCCGCACGGGCGCTTTTTCGATGGAGAATGCCTAATACGTAGACCTATGGGTTCGGCCCTGCCGACGCGCGAGCGCGACGGCACGCGGGTCAATGAGATGATCAACTCGCCCAATGTGCGGTTGATCGACGAGAATGGAAACCAGGTGGGCATCGTCAGCCGCTTCGAGGCGATGCGAAAGGCGCAGGAGGCCGGCCTCGACCTTGTCGAGATCGCGGCCACGGCCAGTCCGCCCGTCTGCAAGATTCTCGACTACGGCAAGTTCAAATACGAGCTGCAGAAAAAGGCCGCCGACGCGCGCAAGAAGCAGAAGGTCATCCTGGTCAAAGAGATCAAGATGCGGCCTTCGATCGACGTCCACGATTACGACGTCAAGATGCGCCAGATGAAGGGCTTTCTCGGCGAAGGCGACAAGGTGAAGATCACGCTGCGTTTCCGCGGCCGCGAGATGGCGCACCAGGAGCTGGCCACCAAGCTGCTCGACCGCGTTACCGGCGATCTCAAGGATCTCGCCAAGATCGAGCAGTATCCGCGGCTGGAAGGCAAGCAGATGAGCATGGTCGTGGCGCCAAAGTAGCGCCCAGCGCCATGTCCGCGATGCGTCGGCGATCGGAACCAACCGGAGCACTGCCCTGCGCGTTCGCCTATGCGTGCATGGCCGGCGCCATCGCGATCGCGATGCAATTCGCCAGCCGCCGCAGCATTCCCATCGACTGGGATTTTGCGTTTTTCGAAACCTTCGCGCGCCACATGGAGTGGCCGTGGTCGGCGGGCGGCTGCGCGGTGTCGATCATCGGCTGTATCGCCGGCGAAAGGGCGCGCAACAACGGCGCCGGGTTCATCGCCACGGTCGCGGTGACCGGGTGCCTGCTGCTCGCGCTCGGCTACGTCGTGATCCTCTTGTTCACGATCGGCGGCTTCGAGCGCATGCTCCAATGGCTGCGCTAGCGGCGGCGGCCGCGTCGACGCCGCCGCCATGCCTTCGCCCCAATCCGCCGCCGTGATGGCGGCGGGACGGGCAGGGGACGTTTGCCGATGTCACGCATGAGCGCGCTGGATTCGCGCGAAAGCCGTAACGGCTTCGTCCATCCGAACGCGCTCGCATTGTCGCGGCGCTGGTGGTGGCTTGGCCCTTCGATGCTGGCGGCACTCGCGGCCCTCGTCGTCGCCTGGTTCATCCCGACGATGACGGTCGAGAAGGTGCCGTGGATCTGGAGCACGAAATTCTCCATCTGGCGCGTCGTGGGCGGGCTCTGGGGCGACCGCGAATACTTCATCTGCGCCGTCATCGTTCTGTTCTCGATGATCTTCCCGGTGGCGAAGCTCGCGATCGGCCTCTGGCTATGGGCGCGTGTCGACGTGCTGGCCGGCGGCGGGCGCCGCGCGGTGGCCTTCGTCGGCGCGCTCGGCAAATGGTCGATGGTCGACGTGTTCGTGGTGGCGCTGCTCGTGGCCGCGATCCAGGTCTCGATCATCACCAACGTCGCCATCCACGCCGGCATCTATCTGTTCACCGGCGCCGTCCTCGCCTCGATCGCGCTGCTCCACGTCCTCGAGCGCGCCCTTGCCCAGCCGCGGCTCAAAATCTGAGCCCGGCTCCTGTTCCCTGATCTTTCTTGCCGATTCCGCCGCAGTTTCGGCGTGTTGCGCTGGGGATAAGGCGCCGCTATAAACCGCGCCTTCCTCCACCGGGCGGTACGGCCTTGCCGGCCAACCCCAGCTTTTGGGGTCGCCGGCGCGACAACGGGCATGCCCAGCCGCCCCGAAGCGCCCCTCCATTCCGAAAGGATCGCAAAATGCCCAAGATGAAGTCGAAGAGCTCCGCCAAAAAGCGGATCTGGTTCACCGGCAGCGGCAAGCCCAAGCGCGCCCATGCCGGCAAGCGCCACAACCTCACGAAGCGCACGAAGGACATGAAGCGGTCGCGCCGCGGCACCTCGCTGATCGCCGATGGCGATGTCAAGCTGGTGAAGCGCTACCTGCTGCCGGGCCGCGCCTAGGCCGCGTCCGCGCATCGTCTCCGGGGGCCGCGCGCCCTCGTTCCTGTTGAACCTCATCCGTCGGAGTTTCGCCCATGTCTCGCGTCAAACGTGGCGTCAAGCGCCATGCCCGCCACAAGAAGTGGATCAAGGCCGCCAAGGGTTCGGTCGGCCGCTCGGGCAACATCATCAGCGCCGCGCGCCCGCGCGTCGAAAAAGACCGCAAATACGCCTATCGCGATCGCCGCGTGCGCAAGCGCGATTTCCGCGCGCTCTGGATCCAGCGCATCAATGCCGGCGTGCGCGAACTCGGCCTCACCTACAGCAAGTTCATCGCCGGGCTGAAGAAGGCCGGGATCGAGATGGACCGCAAGGTGCTCGCCGATCTCGCCGCGCGCGATCCCGCCGGCTTCAAGGCCGTGGTCGAGAAGGCGCAGGCCGCGCTGGCGTAAGCCGGCGCCCCGGCGATGACGATCAGGCGCACGCCCGGCTCGGCCAAAGGCCGGAGCCGCATCGTCGAGCACAGCGGCCTCGTCTATACGGTCGCGGTCGCGCGCGAGAAATCGTCCTCGATGCGCGCCCAGACCGAAGATGCGCTTGCGCGCCTCGACGAGAATCTCGCCGAAGCGGGCAGCCACAAGTCGCGCATCCTGTCGGCGACGGTCTATATCGCCGACATGAAGCGCAAGGCCGAGATGAACGAGGCCTGGCTCGCCTGGGTCGATCCCGCGCACGCGCCGCAGCGCGCGTGTCTCGGCGTCGAGCTGGAAGGCGCCGACCTCGTCGAGATCGTCGTCGTTGCCGCGAAATCGGCCTGAGCCGGGTTTGTCGCCGTTTCGGAAATCGTGCTATTGCGCGCCGTCGTTGAGCCAGCCATGTCCGATCTCGCCGCCCTGAAATCCGAGCTTCTTTCCGCCATCGAAGGCGCCGCCGACACGGCGGCCCTCGAGGCCGCGCGCGTCGGCGCGCTCGGCAAGAAGGGCCGGCTCACCGAGCTGATGAAGGGCCTGGGCGAATTGCAGGGCGAGGCGCGCAAGGCGCAGGGCCAGGCGCTCAACCAGCTCCGGGCGGCGATCGAGGGCGCGCTCGCCGCGAAGAAGGCGGCGCTCGAGGCGGCCGCGCTCGACGCGAAGCTCGCCGCCGAGCGCATCGACGTCACCTTGCCGCCGCGCCCGCTGCCGCAGGGCCGCATCCATCCGCTCTCGCAGTGCATGGAAGAGGTGGCCGCGATCTTCGGCGAGATGGGCTTCACCGTCGTCGAGGGGCCGGATATCGAGAGCGACTGGCACAATTTCACCGCGCTCAACATCCCGCCCGACCATCCGGCGCGGCAGATGCACGACACGTTCTATCTCGCGCAGCAGGGCGAGGCGCATCTGCATCAAGGTGCGCTTGTAGGCGAAAGCCCGGAGCGCGCCGTGCGGCTGCTGCGCACCCACACCTCGCCGGTGCAGGTGCGCACGATGCTCAGCCAGAAGCCGCCGATCCGTATCCTCGTGCCGGGCCGCACGTTCCGCAAGGATTCGGACATGACGCACACGCCGATGTTCCACCAGTTCGAAGGGCTGGTCATCGACGAGGCGACGCATATGGGGCACCTCAAAGGCTGCCTCATCGATTTCTGCCGCGCCTATTTCGAGGTCGACGACGTGCCGGTGCGCTTCCGGCCGTCGCATTTCCCGTTCACCGAGCCCTCGGCGGAAGTCGATATCGGCTGCTCGCGCAAGGGCGGCGAGCTCAAGATCGGCGCCGGCGACGACTGGCTCGAGATCCTCGGCTGCGGGATGGTGCACCCGAACGTGCTCGAGATGTGCGGCGTCGACAGCACGAAGTATCAGGGCTTCGCGTTCGGCATGGGCGCCGAGCGCATCTCGATGCTGAAATACGGCATCCCCGATCTCCGCACCTTCTTCGATGCGGATATCCGCTGGCTGCGCCACTACGGCTTCGTGCCGCTCGACGTGCCTTCGCTCGTGGGCGGGCTCGGGCAATAGCGCGTCGTGGCGGCGGCGGCGCGCAACGTCCTCAACGTCGACGCGATTCGCGCCTACGCCGAGGCTGCCGCGGAAACTGCCGCGCATGACCACGTGCGCCGCTGGGCCGAGAAAAGCCTCGCGCGCTACATCACCCGCGACTACGACAGCGTCTTCTGCGTCGAGCGCCGGCGGCCCGACGGCGCCGTCGTATTGCGCGATCCCGCCCTCGGCGACGAAGGCGAGCCGCGCCCTTATGAAGGCGATGTGCCGGATTGGTGCCGGAGCGCGCTCGACGAGGGCCGTCCCGTGCTCTTCGTCCGGCTCGACGGCCCGCTTCACAAGCGCGTCCGCCGCACGCTGGCCCATCTCGACGAGAATCCTCATCTCGCGCGCCCGGAACTGAATTTCACTGTGGCCGAGGGCTGGGCGAATCAAGCGCGCCGCAGCCGGCGCCAGAAGGAGCGGGAAGACATCGCGGCCGAGGGCGTTCCCGTGTTCCGCCATGGCGATGCCACGGTGGTGCAGCTCACCAGCGCCGCGGCGCTCGCCGGCGAGGGGCAGCGCATGTGGAACTGCCTCGCCCAATACGCCGACGTGGTCCGCGAAGGAGGCGTGGACATCTACTCGGTCCGCAACCGCGCCGGCGCCTCCAAGGCGGTGATGGAAGTCGATCGCCACGGCTACGTGCTGCAGATCAAGGGCTACAACAACGGCGCGGTGCCGGTGGAATGGCGCCGCGCGGTGCGCGCGTTCATCCGCGACCGCGGCTATGCCGTCGTCAACGATATCTGGAACCTCGCCAGCGCCGCCGCCGTCAACGCTGGCATCGAAATCGCGGGCCGCGACGCGCTGCTCTCCGCCGCGGGCCGCGCCGGCCTGCGCGCGCTGCGTTATGTCGGCATCGACGCCGCCAGCGCCGCCGACGCGCTTCAGCTCACGTTCGCGCTCGAGGGCCAGCAGAAAACGCATTCCGACAACGTCCGCCGCGCCGTGTTCGACGCGCTGGCGCCCGAGGGCGACGCGCCGTTCCGCGAGCGGCCGATCGGGCATCGCCGGGTCTACGGCGTCGACATCGCGGTCAGCGCGATCGAAACGCCGCTGCCGTTCCTCAACCTCGCGCGCCTCGGCTATTTCCGCCCGCTCCGCGAGGAACAGCGCATCGCGCGCCGGCTGCTTCATGCCGCGCAGTTGGGCCTCGCGACGCTCGCCTTCCGCGCGCCCGACCGCCTCCACCTGCTCGGCCCGTTCACGCTGGCCAAGTCTTACCTCCCGCATTGGGCCAGTGCTGCCGACGTCTTGATGGAAGGCCACGTGGACATTCGCGCGGTGCGCGGCGCCAAGCATCGCGCGCTGCGCGAGCGGCTGAATCGCGCCCGGCGGCAGTCGCACGGCGCGCGCGCCGTGCCGAGCAGCGAGCATCTGGCGCTCCGCTGGCTGCTGGATGGCGGCAGCGGGCAATACGTGATTTGACCGAGCGGGGAGGCCGCGTCGCCGCGGCGTCTTGCGTCGCCGTCCGCCCCGTGGAATAAGCCCGCCCGCGCCCCGCTTCCGCGCCATTTCCGCATCCGCCATGAAATTCACGCTCGCCTGGCTCAAGGACCATCTCGACACATCCGCGTCGGTCGAAGCGATCGACGCGGCGCTGACGCGCGGCGGGCTCGAGGTGGAAGGCATCGAAGACAAGGCGAAGGCGCTGGCGCCGTTCGTCGTCGGCTACGTCGTCGAATGCACGAAGCATCCGAACGCCGACAAGCTCAACGTCTGCAAGGTCGATATCGGCAAAGGCGCGCCGATCCAGGTCGTGTGCGGCGCGCCGAACGCGCGCCAGGGCATGAAGGGCGTCTATGCGGCGCCCGGCACGCACGTTCCCGGCACGAAGCTCGACTTGAAGAAAGGCGTCATCCGCGGCGTCGAATCGAACGGCATGCTGCTGTCCGAGCGCGAACTCGGCCTGTCCGACGATCACGAGGGCATCATCGATCTTCCGGCCGATGCGCCGGTCGGCAAGCCCTATGTCGAGCTGAGGGATCTGGGCGATCCCGTCGTCGAGATCGCGATCACGCCGAACCGGCCCGATGCGCTCGGCATCCGCGGCGTCGCGCGCGATCTCGCGGCGATGGGCGTCGGCGCGCTGAAGCCGTGGCCGGTGAAGCCGGTGAAGGGCACGTTCCAGAGCCCGATCGCATGGAAGATCGCGGGCGACGGCAACGCGTGCCCGTTCGTCGTCGGCCGCTATTTCCGCAATGTGAAGAACGGCCCGAGCCCGGAATGGATGCAGCGGCGCCTCGTGGCGATCGGCCTGCGCCCCATCAGCGCGCTCGTCGATATCACGAACTACGTCACCTACGATCTCGGCCGGCCGCTGCACGTGTTCGACGCCGACAAGCTCGCCGGCGATCTCACGATGCGCACCGCGCACGAGGGCGAGGAAATCCTCGCGCTCGACGGCAAGACCTACAAGCTCGATCCGTCAATCACGGTAATCGCCGACAGCAACGGCGCGCACGGCATCGGCGGCGTGATGGGCGGCGAGAACACCGGCTGCACGCCCGAAACCAAGAACGTGTTCCTCGAAGTCGCGCTGTTCGACCGCGTGAAGGTCGCGGCGGCGGGGCGCAAGCTCGGCATCCAGTCCGATGCGCGCTACCGCTTCGAGCGCGGCGTCGATCCCGAAAGCGCGCTGTGGGGCGCCGAAATCGCGGCCAAGCTGATCGCCGAATGCTGCGGCGGCGAGGCGAGCGAGCCGGTTTCCGCCGGCGCAATGCCGAAATGGCAGCACAGCGTCTCGTTCCGCCCGAAGCGGCTCGAAACGCTCGGCGGCCTCGCCGTGCCGCCGGCCGAAGCGAAGCGCATCCTCGGCGCGCTCGGCTACGAGGCGACGAACGATGCCGCCGAAAGCTGGACCGTTTCGATTCCGCCGTGGCGCATGGATTCGGAAGGCGAGGCCGATCTCGTCGAGGAAATCCTGCGCATCCACGGCTACGACAAGATCCCGCCGGTCAGCATGACTCCGGGCCGTCTGCCGCACCAGACGGTCACGCCGCATCAGCGCCGCACGCGCCTCGCGCGGCGCGCGCTGGCGGCGCGCGGCATGCTCGAGGCCGTCACCTGGTCGTTCATGAACGCCAAGGAAGCGCCGCTGTTCCT
>CAZUYG010000059.1:0-9977 GCA_964624265.1 uncultured Candidatus Odyssella sp. | reverse complement strand
CCGCCGGCACCGTAATTGTTGACGAACACCTGCCCGGCGCGCAGCGCTTTCGCCAAGCGCATCTGCCGCGCGCCATCGCGCGTCCACACGCCGGCGGTGAGGCCATAGGCGGTGCCGTTGGCGATGCGCACGGCTTCCTCTTCGTCCTGGAAGCGGATCGCGGAGAGCACCGGGCCGAAGATCTCCTTCTGCGCGGCCTCGTGATCGGGCGGCACGTTTCCGAGCAGGGTCGGCGCCACGAAGAAGCCGCCCGGCGGCAGGTTCGGCGCGAAGCCGCCGGTGGCCAGCGCGGCCACGCCCGATTCCTGCGCGCGCGCGACATAGCCCGAGACGCGCACATGCTGCTTCTTGCTGATCAGCGGGCCGAGATCGAGGTCCATGTCGTAGGTGCCGGCGCGCAGCGCCTTGAAACGCTCGGCGAGGCGCGCGGTCACCTCGCCGTAAATGCGCGCGTCGATCAGCACGCGGCTGCCGGCCGAGCAGGTCTGCCCGGCGTTCTGCACGATGGCGCCGACGAGCACCGGCAGCGCCGCCTCGAGATCGGCATCGGCGAAGACGAGCTGCGGCGATTTTCCGCCAAGCTCCATCGTGACCGCCACGTTGTTGTCGGCGGCGAGCTTCTGCACCTGCGCGCCGACCTCGGGCGAGCCGGTGAACGAGACATGATCGAGGCCGGGATGCGCGGCAAGCGCCGCGCCCGCCTCCGGCCCCAGGCCGGTCACGACGTTGACCGCGCCCGGCGGCACGCCGGCCGCGAGCGCGATCTCGGCGAGGCGCAGCACCGAGAGACAGGCATCCTCGGCCGGCTTCACGACGCAGGCATTGCCGGCCGCGAGCGTGGCCGAAATCTGCTTGGCGCCCATCTGCGCCGGATAGTTCCACGGGATGATATGGCCGGTGACGCCGAGCGGTTCGCGCAACAGCATCACCGTGTAGCCGTCCTGATACGGGACCGTTTCGCCGTGCAATTTGTCGGCGGCGCCGGCGTAGTATTCGAAATAGCGCGCGGCCACCACGATGTCGGCCTTGGCCTGCTTCAGCGGCTTGCCGGTGTCGCGCGCCTCGAGCCGCGCGAGCGCCTCGGCATCGGCGAGCAGGCCATCCGCAATCTTCATCATCTTGCGGCCGCGCTCGGTGGCGCTCATGCGGCCCCAGGCGCCGTCATAGGCCGCGCGCGCCGCCGCCACCGCCGCGTCCACATCGGCCTTGCCGCCGCGCGCGATCTGCGCGAACTCGGCGCCGTCGCCGGGATCGACCACCGGCACGGTCTCGCCGCTGGCGGCCGGCACCATCTTGCCGCCGATCACGTGGCCGTTCGCCACCCGCATGTCCATGACGCTTCCTCCGCGCGAGCCGCCGGCGCGGCCCGTTTGCGCGGAGAGTATGTCACCGGCCGCGCAGGCGAAAGTGAAACGGCGTTTCACGAAATGAAAAGACGCCCATCGCACGCGCATAATCGTGAGTGTCGTCCCGGGCGCGCTGCAGCACGGCGTCTTTCACGCCGTGGTGCTGCGCAGACCCGGGACCTAGACTCGATGAAGGCGCCACGCGGCAATCGAACGCGCGTCGGCACCTCGATTAGGTCCCGGGTTAGCAGTGCATCGTGCCGCGCCAGTGCGCGCCACGCTGCACAGCACCCGGGACGACGATCGATATTGAGCCTGCGCAGGCAGAATGAGCGCTACTTCGCCGCGACCGGCTTCGCCTCGAGATCGTAGTCCTTCGCCTTCTCGACGCGGACCTTCACGATGTCGCCGGGCTTCAAGCCGGCGGCGGGCTTCACGAACACGTTGCCGTCGATCTCGGGCGCATCGGCCTTGGAGCGGGCGACAGCGCGGCCCTTCTCGACCGCATCGACGATGACCTCGATCTCGCGGCCGACTTTGGCGGCGAGCTTGGCGGCGCTGATCTTCTGCTGCGCCTGCATGAAGCGGTGCCAGCGCTCTTCCTTCACGGCCTCGGGCACGGCGCCGGCGAGCGCGTTGGCGGCGGCGCCTTCGACCGGCTCGTATTTGAAGCAGCCGACGCGGTCGAGCTTCGCCTCGCCGAGCCAGTCGAGCAGCATCGCGAAATCCGCCTCGGTCTCGCCGGGGAACCCGACGATGAAGGTGGAGCGGATCGCGAGATCGGGCGCGATCGCGCGCCAGCGCGCGATGCGATCGAGCGTCTTTTCCTGGTTCGCGGGCCGGCGCATCGCCTTCAGGACCGTGGGGCTCGCGTGCTGAAACGGGATGTCGAGATAGGGAAGGATTTTCCCTTCCGCCATCAGCGGAATGACCTCGTCGACGTGCGGATAGGGATAGACGTAGTGGAGCCGCACCCAGACGCCGAGTTCGCCGAGGCCGCGCGCGAGATCGCCGAAATGCGCGCGCCATTCGCGCCCGCGCCATTGGCCGGCCGCGTGCTTGAGATCGACGCCGTAGGCGCTCGTGTCCTGCGAGATGACGAGCAGCTCTTTGACGCCGGCGAGCGCCAGCCGCTCGGCCTCGCGCAGCACGTCGGCGACCGGGCGGCTGGCGAGATCGCCGCGCAGATGCGGGATGATGCAGAAGCTGCAGCGGTGATTGCAGCCTTCGGAAATCTTGAGATAGGCGTAGTGGCGCGGCGTGAGCTTGATGCCCTGCGGCGGCACGAGATCGACATAGGGGTCGTGCGCCGGCGGCAGCGCCTTGTGCACCGCCGCCATCACCGCCTCGTATTGATGCGGTCCGGTGACGGCGAGCACGTCCGGATATTTCTCGCGGATGAGGCCGCCCTCGGCGCCGAGGCAGCCGGTGACGACCACCTTGCCGTTCTCCTCCAGCGCCTCGCCGATGGCGTCGAGCGATTCGGCGCGCGCGCTGTCGATGAAGCCGCAGGTGTTGACCAGCACGAGATCGGCGCGCTGGTAGGAGGGCGCGATCTCGTAGCCCTCCGCGCGCAGGCGCGTGAGGATGCGCTCGGAATCGACCAGCGCCTTCGGGCAGCCGAGGCTCACGATGCCGATGCGCGGCGCGGCGCGTGCGCCGGCGCGGCGCTCTGCGGCCGGCTTGCTTTTCGAGGCGGAGGCGGGAGGGGTCATGGCTGCGGAGTGGCCCAATCCGGCTGATGTAGGCCGCCGCCGGCCGATTTCCAACGCGCGCAATCGGCGCAGGGCGGCCGGGCGCGCCTCTTTCCTTACTTGCGCTTGGCTTTGGCTTTCGCCTTGGGCTTGGCCTTTGCCGCGGGTTTGGCCTTGGCTTTCGGTTGGGCTTTGACCGTGGCGCGCTTTGCCGCCTTGGCGGGCGGCTTCATCACCGGCCCGGCCAGCGTGAGAATCGGCCTGCGCCCGCGCCGCGCTTTCGCGGGTTTGGCGGCGGCGCCGGTCTTGAGCGGCAGGACGGGTTTCGGCCGGGCCTCGGGCTTGAACAGCCAGATGCGCCGTTCCGGCGAGGGCGGCTTGGGCGCTGCCGCGGGCGGCGGCGCGGGTGCGGCTTCGGGTTTCGGCGGGGCCTTTGCCGGCTTCGGCTTGGGCGGCGGCGGCAGCACCTTGCCCGGCGCAATCGCCTTCAGCAGCTTCGCGATCTTCGCCACCAGCGCCGGCCGGCCGAACACGCAATTGTACATGCGCTCGCCGTCGAGCTCGTAGCTATCGACCACGCGGAACGCGCCGCCCGCCTCTTCCACCACGATGCGCGCGGCCGCGATGTCCCACAGCGGGTTGCCGTAGTCGATCGTGGCGTCGGCCTGCCCGGTCGCCGCGCAGAGATGCATGTAGCAGCTCCGGTAGATGCGGAGATTGGGGTATTCGTGCGCGAGGGCATCGAAGCGCTTGCCGTCGTCGCGGCGCCGGACGTAGTTCGCCGGGGCGCTGGTCATCACGCGCGTCGTCATCGCCGGCGTTTTCGGGTCGAAATCGGCGAGGCGCAGGCGCCGATTGCCGGTGGTGAGGCTGTCGCCGATCGCGCCGAGGCCGAAGGCGGCGTGCACGCGCTCCTCGAGCATCGGGATCTCGATCACGCCCACCACCGGCTCGCCGCGATAGAACAGGCCGATGATGCAGCCGAAGGTGGGCACGCGGTTGACGAAATCCTCGGTGCCGTCGACGGGATCGAACACCCATCGGAAATCGGCCTCGGGCCTGTGCGGCGGAAATTCCTCGCCGATCTGGCCGTGATCCGGGAAGGCCGCGAGCGTGAGGGCGCGCAGCCGCGCCTCGACCGCGAGATCGGCGCCGGTGACGGGGCTGCCGTCGTCCTTCGTCTTCACCTCGAACGCGCCCTTCTGCATCGCGCGCAGGATCTGGCGCGCCTCGTCGGCGAGCTTCAGCGCGTGGTCGCGGTAGCGCTCGATGTCCCAGCGCGGGAGCGCGGCGCGGATGTCGGCCGGCGGCGCCGCTTTAGCCGTAGCCGAAGAGCCAGCGCGTGGTTCCGGCATGGATGTTGTGGACGGAGTGCCGGACGCCCTTCGGGATGAAGAGCTCGTCGCCCTCTTCGAGGTCATGGGTGTTTCCGTTCATCAGGCATCTGAGGCGCCCTTGTAGCACGGTCACCAGCTCGTCGGTGTCGTGCACGAAATCGTTCCATTCGCGGCCGGGCGGATCAACGAAATTCTCGCACGTAAAACCGCGCCGCCGCCAATCGGCGCGCACGGCGGCGGCGCTGACCGGGAGGGCGAATTTGGTGCGAGTGATCGACACGCCCTTTCCCTCGATTTCCACTTTGTCGTCCCCGCGCAAGCGGGGACCCATCTCTCCGGCGACGTACGGAATGAGCGAAAGCCGAGTGTGCGGAACCATGGGTCCCCGCTTGCGCGGGGACGACAAGTACTTCAATTCCGGTCCGGCGGCAAAACTACCCGTTCGCCGGCACCCGGCCTTCGATCGGATATTGCGGGTCGGAATAGCCCGGCGTCGAGGGGTGGCCGATCGGCACGAGCTTGTCGATCAGCGCCTCGTCCTGGGCGGTGAATTTGTGCGCGAACGCGCCGAGGTATTCCTGCCACTGCGCGAGCGTGCGCGGGCCGGCGATGACGCCCGCCACCATCTTGTTGGCGAGCACCCAGAGCGTCGCGAACTGCCCCGGCGTCATCCCGCGGCGCTCGGCATGGGCCTTGATCTGCTGCGCCATGACCAAAGACTCCTGCCGGAACTCGGTCTGCATCATGCGCGGATCCTTGCGGCCGGCGCGCGTTTCGGCCGGCGGTTCGCTGCCCGGCGGATATTTGCCGGTGAGCACGCCGCGCGCGAGCGGGCTGTAGGGCACGACGCCGAGCCCGTAATGCGCGCAGCAAGGCAGCACCTCCACCTCCGGCATGCGGTTCATCGCGTTGTAGTAGGGCTGGCAGATGATCGGCTGCGGCACGCCGGCCTGGCGGCACAGTTCCACGAGCCGCGCGATGCGCCAGGCGCGGAAATTGGAGACGCCGGAGTAGCGGATCTTGCCGGCCGCATGCAGGCGGCCGAGCGCGTCCACCGTTTCCTCGAGCGGCGTGTCGGGGTCTTCGCGGTGCAGGTAATAGATGTCGGCGTAGTCCGTCCCGAGCCGCTTCAGGCTGTCTTCGCACGCCTTGATCATCCAGCGCCGCGACAGGCCGCGCTCGAGCAGCGGGTCCTGCATGACGTTGCCGACCTTCGTGGCCACGATCCAGCGATGCCGCTCGCCGGCGATCAGCTTGCCGATGACGCGCTCCGAAGCGCCTTTCGCATACTGATCGGCCGTGTCGATCGCGTTCACGCCGGCCTCGCGCGCGGCGGCAAGGATGCGCCCCGCCTCCGCCTCGTCGGTGCGGTCACCGAACATCATCGTGCCGAGCCAGAGCGACGAGGTCTTGAGGCCGGAGTGGCCGAGGCGGCGGTATTCCATGTGCGTCCCTCTTCTGTCCCTCTCCCCTCGGGAGAGAGAAGTGTTTAGCACACCGTGCGATAGCGTTCCTTCACGACTGCGAGCACGTCGTCCGGATCGCGCTTCCACCAGTTGGCGGCGGAGAAAATCTCGACCTCGACGCAGCCCTTGAAGCCGCCCGCCTCCACCCAGCCGCGGATGCGCGGGAGGTCGATGACGCCGTCGCCCATCATGCCGCGGTCGAGCAGCAGATCGGTGGTCGGCACGAGCCAGTCGCAGACGTGGTGCGCGAGAATGCGGCCGGCGCGGCCGGCGCGCGCGATCTCGGCCTCGAGCGCCGGATCCCACCAGACGTGATAGACGTCCACCGCGACGCCGACGCCCTCCCCCAGCCGCTCGCACATGTCATTGGCCTGGGCGAGCGTGTTCACGCAAGCGCGGTCGGCGGCATACATCGGGTGCAGCGGCTCGATGGCCAGCTTCATGCCGGCGACGCGCGACTGCTCGAGCAGCCAGGCGATGCCCTCCTCCACCTGCAGGCGCGCGCCGGCGATGTCTTTCGAGCCTTGCGGCAGGCCCCCCACGACCAGGACGAGGCATTCGGCGCCGAGCGTCAGCGCCTCGTCGAGCGCACGGCGGTTATCCTCGCGCGCGCGCAGGCGCCCCGCTTCGTCGGCGGCCGGGAACATGCCGCCGCGGCAATAGCCGCTGAGGCGCAGGCCATGCGTGCGGACCAGCTGCGCGGCCTTGGCGAGGCCGATCGTGGCCACCTGGTCGCGCCACGGCGAGATCGCGCGGATGCCGTGGCGCGCGCAGCCCTCGATGATCTGCTCGAGGTTCCAGCGCTCGCGCACCGTCGCCGTGTTCAGCGAAAGCAGCTCCGGATGCGCGGCGAGATCGCGCATCAATTCACCAGGCCGTGCACGGCGAGAACGCGGCGCATGCGCGCGCACGCCTCGTCGGGGTCGGCGAGCAGGCCGGCCGCGTCGGCGAGCCGAAACAGCTCGGCCAGGTGCAGCAGCGAGCGCGCGCTCTGCTGCCCGCCCACCATGACGAAATGCTCCTGAAGCCCGTTGAGATAGGCCATGAACACGACGCCGGTTTTGTAGAAGCGCGTCGGCGCCTTGAAGATGTGGCGCGAGAGCGGAACCGTGGGCGCCAGGATCTCGTGGAAGCTCTTCTCGGCCCCGCGCGCGAGCTCGCCGAGCGCCGCCGCGGCCGCCGGCGCGATTGCGTCGAAAATGCCGAGCAGCGCGTCGGAATGGCCCTCGGCGTCGCCGGCGATCAGCTCCGCGTAGTTGAAGTCGTCGCCGGTATACATGCGCACGCCCTTGGGCAGGCGACGGCGCATCGCGATTTCCTTGTCCTTGTCGAGCAGCGAGATCTTGATGCCGTCCACCTTCGGCGCGTTGGCCTTCAGGATGCCGAGGCAGGTTTCCATCGCCTTGGCGTGATCCTTGTCGCCCCAATAGCCCTCGAGCGCCGGATCGAACATTTCGCCGAGCCAGTGGATGAGCACCGGCTCCTTCACCTGCGACAGGATACGGCCATAGACCTTCGCGTAGTCGTCGGGCGACTTCGCGCACGCGGCGAGCGCGCGCGAGGCCATCAGGATGATGCGCCCGCCGGCCTTTTCCACCGCCGCGCACTGTTCCTCGTAGGCCGCGATCACGTCGGCGAGCGTCAGCGACGGCGATGGCGCCAGATGATCGGTGCCGGCGCCCGAGGCGACGGTGCCGCCCTCCGCCTTGGCCAATGCCACGCTGCGCGTGATGAGCTCGAGGCTCGTCGGCCAATCGAGACCCATGCCGCGCTGCGCCGTATCCATCGCTTCCGCCACGGCGAGGCCGAGCGAGAAGAGATGGGAGCGGAATTTCAGCGTCGTCTCCCAATCGATCGCGGCGTTGAGCCACGGATCGTTGTCGGCCAGCGGATCGGCGACGACATGCGCGGCGGCATAGGCGATGCGGTTGAACGGTTTCGCCGCTTTCGGAAACTTTTTCGGCGGCTTCGTCGCGTAGTCCTCGACGCGGCCGTCTTTCGCGGGCAGGCGGATCGTCGGCATGGCTAGATCTCCAGCGCCGGCACGTCGATCCAGCGCCGCTCTTTCCAGCTCTTCAGCGCCAGTTCGGCAAGCTGAACGCCTTTCGCGCCCTCGACGAGGTTCCACTTGAACGGCGCGTTGTCGTACATGTGCCGGATGAACATCTCCCACTCGGCCTTGAAGCCGTTGTCGTACACCTGATTGTCCGGCACTTCCTGCCAGCCGTCGAAGAAGTCGATCGTCTGCTTCACGTCGGGGTTCCACACCGGCCGCGGCGTGTTCACCCGCGCCTGCACGCGGCACGACTGGAGCCCGGCCACGGCCGAGCCCAGCGTGCCGTCGACGTGGAACGTCACGAGATCGTCGCGGCGCACGCGCGTCGTCCACGAGCTGTTGATGTGCGCGATCACGCCGTCGGCGAGCTGGAACGTGGCGTAGCAGGCGTCGTCGGTGTCGGCGGCGTATTCCCTGCCGCGCTCGTCCCAGCGCTTCGGGATGTGCGTGGCGCCGAGGCAGCTCACCGCCTTCACCTCGCCGAACAGATTGTCGAGCACGTAGCGCCAGTGGCAGAGCATGTCGAGGATGATCCCGCCGCCCTCGGCCTTCTTGTAGTTCCACGAAGGCCGCTGCGCCGGCTGCCAATCGCCCTCGAACACCCAGTAGCCGAACTCGCCGCGCACCGAGAGCATGCGGCCGAAGAATCCGGAATCGCGCAGCATCTTGATTTTCAGCAGGCCCGGCAGGAACAGCTTGTCCTGCACCACGCCGTGCTTGATGCCGGCGGCCTTGGCCTTCTTCGCGACCGCGATCGCCTTGCCGAGATCGTCGGCCACGGGCTTTTCGCAGTAGATGTGCTTGCCGTGATCGATCGCTTTCGCGAGCAGATCGGCGCGGAGCTGCGTCGAGGCCGCGTCGAAGAACAGCTCGTCGTCCTTGTTCTTGAGCGCGGCGTCGAGATCGGTCGTCCAGCGCTCGAGGCCGTGCTGGCGCGCCAGCGCGCCCACTTTCGCCGCGTCGCGGCCGACCAGGATCGGATCGGGCATCACGCGGTCGCCGTTCGCGAGCGCCACGCCGCCCTGCGCGCGGATGGCCATGATCGAGCGCACCAGATGCTGGTTCGTGCCCATACGGCCCGTGACGCCGTACATGATGATTCCAAGTCGCTTGACGCTCATGCGTGCCTCGATGTTTCGGGTGATCCGGCTCAGTCCATCGCCAGGACGCCCTTGGCCTTGAAGATGTCGCGGATGCGGGCGGAATATTCGTTGAAGCGCGGCGGCAGTTTGTCGAGCCGGCGCGGGCGCGGCAGGTCGATGTCGATGATCTCGACGATGCGGCCGGGCCGCGGGCTCATCACCACGACGCGATCCGCCAGCAGCACGGCCTCGGGAATGCTGTGCGTGATGTGCAGCGCCGTCTTGCGCTTCTCCATCCACACGCGCTGGATATCCATCGAGATCTGCTCGCGCGTGAGCGCGTCGAGCGCGCCGAACGGCTCGTCCATCAGCAGCATCGGCGGATCGTGCACCAGCGCGCGGCAGATCGAGACGCGCTGGCGCATGCCGCCCGAAAGCTCGTAGGGCTTCTTGTGTTCGAACCCCTTGAGGCCCGTCGCTTCGATCAGGTGGCGCGCCACCGGCTCGAATTTCGCGCGGTCGAGCTTGCGGATATCGACCTGGAGCATCACGTTCGCGAGAACGTCGCGCCAGTCGAGCAGGATCGCTTCCTGGAACACGATGCCGACATCCGTCTGCGGCCGGTCCACTTTCCGGCCGCCGACGGTGATCGTCCCCGAGGTGTGGGACTGCAGCCCCGCCACCATCTTCATGATCGTCGTCTTCCCGCAGCCGCTCGGGCCGACGAAGGCGACGAACTCGTGCTCGCGGATGTCCAGAGAAACGTCGGCGCAGGCCTCCACGGTCCCGTTGCGGGTTTCGTAGACCTTGCCGACGTTCTCCAGCCGTATGTAGGGATTTTCCGGCACGTCGGCGCCGCTCCTACTTCTTCGGCATGTAAGGCGGTGCCGACAGATACTCGTTCGTGAAGTAAACCTTCACGTCGGGCAGCGCCTTCAGCTTCGCGAACTTCTCGAGCAGGTCCTGCGTGTCCTGCCAGTCGCCGGCGTCGGAGAC
>CAZUYG010000058.1:0-10075 GCA_964624265.1 uncultured Candidatus Odyssella sp. | reverse complement strand
TCGCCAAACCGGATGCGCGTATCGTGCCGAACCTCGGCCTCTTGCACGTCGACCCACTCGCTGCCGCTGAGCATCTGCGTGCCCGAACTGCTGCCGAGATCCTTGAGCCGGAAGCGCCCGGCGCCGAGCTCTTCGATCTCGGCGTGATTGCGCGAAACCGATTTGTCGCCGAGGACGACGTGGTTGCCCTCCGCGCGGCCGATTTTGTAGATCGCCATTGATCTTCCCTTGGTCCCCGATGGTCCTGTTCAGCCGCGCCGGCGCGCTGATCGAAATCTTCGACGCGGCACGCTACCGTTCGCGCCGCCCCGCAATCAATATGGAGCAAGTGGACGCGCCGACGCAGGCCCGGCGCGCGGACCGGCTGCGCCGCCCGGACGCGGTCCGCATGACTTCAACGAATTCTTAGCCAAGAAGTCTGGTGCGGGCGGAGGGACTTGAACCCCCACGACTTTCGTCACTGGAACCTAAATCCAGCGCGTCTACCAGTTTCGCCACGCCCGCGCGTGGAATGTTTCGATTTGTTTCTCTTACGGACGGTGCGGATTCCGCGCAAGTGCCGCAAGCGTGAGTGAAATCGGCAAGAAATTGCGATAGAATGCGCTGGCGCGGACGGCTTCCCCCCGCGCGACAACCCCGCAAATGGAGCCCCCATGCGTATCATTCTCCAGGTTGCCTTCGCCCTTTCCGTTCTGTGGTCCGCCTCGGCATGCACGCAGGCGCTCAACGAAGCCGGCGTCATGATGGATCAGAACCGCAAGGCGATGACCGGGCGCTGACGTCAGGCCTCCGAACTTCGTTTCTTCGATGCAACGGCTTCCGCGCGCTGCGCGCGGAAGCCGTTCGTTTTCGGGGTTCGCGCCGGCCAATGCGCGAGGCAGAGACCGGCAACCACGCAGCAGAGGCCGGCGAGCAGCAGCGGTGTCAGCGCCTCGCCCAGCAGCACAGCGCCGAGGAGCGCCGCGGTGATCGGGCTCAATGCGAGAAAAACCGTCACCCTGGTCGCGGTCGTGCGCTCGAGCGCCCAGAGCCAGAGATAGAAGAAGACGCCGCTGCTGACGCCAATGAAGATCACGGCGATCGATCCGGCGAAACTGAAGCGCGGCAATGCCGCGTAAAATCCCTCCCCGGCGGCCAGCAGCGCAAGAAACCCCACCGACGCCAGCATCGCGAGAGCGCCGACGGGCAAGGCCGGGTAACGCCGGAGATATGGCCGATAGAGCACGCTGCTCAACGCACCGCAGAACGCGCTGAAGAAGACGGCAAGTTCGCCGATCCAGGCGTCCGGTGCGCTGCCGCGCTCCAGCACACGGTCGCCGAGTGCCACGCCGACGCCCGCGATCGTTAGCAGTACGCCCGCAGACTTCGCCAGAGTGAGCCGCTCGTGGCCGAGGGCCGCCGCCAGCAGCATCGTGATCAGCGGGAACGTCGCGAAGATCAGCGCGGCGCGGCCCGCGGGAATGTATTTCAGGCCGAAGTTCAGCACCGCGACGACACCGCCGAATTGCACGATGCCGATGAGCGCGATCGGCAGGAGGTCGCGCCGGCCGATGCGCGCCGCCTTTCCGGCCAGCAGAACGAACGGGAGCAGGCACAGGAATCCGACGATGTAGCGCAAGAGCGCGAGCGAAATCGGGCCCGACTCGCCGACGACGAACCGCGTCGCGACCAGCGCGGCGCCGACCTGCACGCCGGTGGCCGCCGCGGCCAGCATTGGAAACACGCCACCACCCGGTGCGGCGGATGCGGTCACAGCTTCAGCTCCCAGATCTGGCCGACGAGCGCCTTGCCGAAGCTGCGGTGGCGTTCTTGTTCCACCAAGCGGAAGCCGCGGCTCTCGTAGATCCGGCGCGCGGCGTGCAGGACGTCGTTGGTCCAGAGCACCATTTTGCGGTAGCCGGTGCGCCGCGCGAATGCGATGCACTCGTCGACGAGGCGATGTCCGATGCCAAGCCCCCGCGCCTTCGGGTCGACGAGCAAAAGCCGGAGCTGCGCCACCGATGCCGATTTCCGGACGAGAAATACCGACCCGACGTTCTCGCCGTCCTTTTCGGCGATCCAGCAGCGTTCGCGCTTCGGATCGAAGCGGCGCAGGAAGCGCGCGCCGATCTCCGCGACCAGGGCTTCGAACGTCTCGTCCCAGCCATACTCCTCCGCGTAGAGCGCGCCATGGCGGCCGACGACCCAGCCGATGTCGCCGGGCTGGTGCGGGCGGATGAGATAGGGCGTCTTCGGCTCGGGTCGCGGCTCGAGCAGGCTCTCGATCGCGTGCATGGCACCCACGAGCCGCTGTTGCCCGGGCGCCGGAAGCGCGTGGAGCCACGCGCCGATCTCGCGGCGCGAACGGGTATTGATCCGCTCGAACGCCTTCTTGCCCGCATCCGTCAGCGATATCCGGACCACGCGGCGATCCTCGGCGGCGCGCGCGCAAGACACCATGCGCTTCCGGCCGAACCCGGACAGGATGCGGCTGAGATAGCCGGGATCGAGGCCGAGATCCCGCGCAAGCTCCCGCGCCGTCGCCGTCTCGCGCGTGCCAAGTTCGTACAGTACCCGCGCCTCGGTCACCGCAAACGGCCCGCCGAGGTAATCGCGGCCGAGCACGCCGATCTTCCGGGTGATGAAGCGGTTGAACCGCCGCACGGCGATCACGCGCTGGTCGAACGATGCCTCGGCCACGATCCGGTCTTCCCCTTGTGGACCGTGACACAGTCAATCAATTCGTTGCTTCTGTCAAAGAATAGCGCCGCGGCTCATTGCTGCGGCGGCGGCGGCCTGCGGTAGTCGATGCTGTCGCAGTTGCGGCGCCGGGAGGACGCGCAATCGGAATAGCGCGCACTGTCCGCCATTTCGTTGACCAGCCAGATCCCGAGCGCGACGACGACGGCGGCCGCGATCAGGCCGACGATCGTCCCCGCGGAGCCGCCCTCCCCGCCGTCGTCCTGGCCGCTCATTCCGGCATCAGGCGGCGGCCGCGGAACCGGGAGCGCGCTCCGCCCCGCCGGTCTCGGGCGCCTCGCCGTCGAAGAGGCCGTCCCAATAGCGGTCGAGCCTGCGGCGCGCTTCTTCGAGCGGCACCGCGCGCCAGCCTTGCCCCTCGCGCTCGGCAAGGCCGAAGCGCGCGAGTTTGCGCAGCGAATCCTCGATCTCGAAATCGACCGCGCAGTGCCATTTGTCGCGGAACCAGGCCTCGATGCGCCGGTCGAGTTCGGCCGGCGAAACCGGCTCTTTCGCCGCGTGAAGGAAGAAATAGGCGACCAAGACCTCCTTGCTCTCCTCCTCTTCGGCGGCGTCGATGAGACCGTGGAAAACGCCCGCGTTGGTGTCGAGCTTCTTGAAATAGAGGCTGTCCGCCAGCGTCTTCAGGAACAGAATCTTGCGGTTGCGGAAATTGCTGAACTGGCGCCAGAGATACCCTCCGATCGCGAACGCGCCGGCCGCGAGGCCCAGCAGCGCCGCCTGATCGAGCTTCACCTCGTCCTTGCGCCAGCCCATCCAGAACGCGATCAGCGCGCCGACGAGGACGGCGGTGGCGCCGAGCTTGGTCAGCGCCACGATGGCCCCGCTGACCAGCGCCGGCACGCCGATCGCGAGCTTGTCCGAGAATTTCATCCGGACCTCGGCGTTCGGGAACAGCATCTCGACGTCGGCCTTGGGGATGTTCTGAAACAGCTTGATGAACACCGTGCCCGGTACGAACGGCAGGCGCCGGCGGCGCCGGCGACGGAAATGCGCCGCGTCCTTGAACCGCACATAGACCAGGACCCGGTCGTAGTTGACGAAGGTGATCTTGCGCTTGCGCAACCGGAACCAATGCCGGACCGTCTCGGTGCGCTGGCTCTCGCCGCGCTTGAAGACCAGCACCTCCTCGAAGTCGTCGTAGTTGACGTGCAGCCGTACCTTGAACAGCGATTCCTCGGATAGCGCGCCGTGCAGTTCCAGGCGCGAGACGGCCTCGTAGTTCGCGCGCTCCAGCACCGCGGTCAGCGCGCGGACCAGATCGAGCGGATGCTGCGGCGGCCGCGCGCCCCTGAGCGCCGGCATCGGCCGGGTATCGGAATCGGCCGCGACCGGCGCGTAAGCATCCTTCAGCGCTTCGAGCCGGATATGGAATTCCTGATGGATCAGGCTCGCGGTCATCGCCGCGCACTGGCTGAACGCTTCGGCCTCCGCGTCTACGAGCACGCCCTCGGCAAGGCACATTGCCAGGACGTCGCGCTTGCGGAACGGGATGAAACGCGCGCGTGCGGGCCGGCTTCCGTCCATGCCTTCCTCCGGACGGCATGTTAAGCCGGCTGCGGCGGTCCCGGAAGCACCGCCTTCCAACACCACCGGCTCGGCCGGAACCTATCCCGACCCGCGCCGTTAACGTCGCGGAGACGCCGGTCCGGTGGATTGGCGTACTCCGCTCCGCGTACTAAGGTCGTCGTTCCGTCGGCACGCCCGCGCCCCGAGACGGGTACGGACCCTCTGCACCTCAAATCTCCGGCATTCCATGAAACGCATCATGCTCAAGGCGGCCCTGCTGCTGGCCGCGACCAGCCCCGCCGCTCTCGCCCAGCAGGCCGCGCCGGCGCCCTACGCGCCGCTGCTGTTCAACCCCTACGCCAATCACTGGGTGTTCCGCGCCGAGGGCACGCCCTGGATCTGCGTCCAGGACGGCCGCTGCACCAAGCTGCGCGTCGAGCGTCTCAGCGATGAGGATCTGGCCGCGGCGCGCATCGAATCGCTCGGCTCGGCCGACCGCGCATTCTACCTCACCGTCCAGCACCCGCGGCACGCGGACGGACGGCCGCAGGTATTTCGTTGCACGGTGGACGGCTGCGGCCGGTTCGAACTCGATCCCGGCGAATTCGCCCATGTCGGCACGTTCGCGGTGAAGCAGCGCGACCGCGTGTCGGGGATGACCGCGATCCTCGCCCGGCACGACAGCGATCCCGCGCGCTCGCGGCTACTCTGGTGCGGCGACAGCGGATGCTCGGAGCTCCCGTTCACGCGCGAAAACCGCGTCGATCTCATGCTGCTCGGCGCCGCGCGCTTCGACGGCCGCGACCGGGTCTGGCTGCGCGAGAAGAGCGGCACGGTCCTGAGTTGCGGGCAGCCTCAGCCCGAGGCCGACCGCCTCGACTGCGAGCGCACGTCACTTGCCTATCCGGAATTTCCGTCCGACGACGCCGATCCGCGTGCGCTCGCCGCCGCGATCGACGACGCGCTGAAGCGCAACAATATCGGCGACGCCGAGCGGCTTCTGTCCGAGGCGAAAGCGCGGTTCCCCGGCCAGCCGCAATGGGCGCCGTTCGAGCAGCGGCTCGCGCAGCTTCGCGCCACGCGGGACGCCCGCCTGCGCACGGAACAAGCACGCCGTCTCGTCGCGGACGCCCGGCGTTACGCCGGTTCGGGCGATTTCGCCGCCGCCGATTCGCTGTTGCAGCAGGCCGCGCGGATCGTGCCGAACCTGCCCGAGCTGGCCGCGGCCCGCACCGAGATCGCCCGGCTGCGCGCCGACCGCGATCAGCGGCTGCGCGAACGCGGCGAAATCGTAGCTGCGATCGAGAGTGCCCTCGGCGCGTTCCGCCTTTGGGAAGCGGAGCGCCTGATCGGCGACGCCGAACGCATGTTCCCCAACGACACGGGCATTCGCAACTATCGAACGCGACTGACCCAGATGCGCGCCCAGGCGGAGTGGCAGCGCCGCTTGCGGCGCGCGCGCGAACACGTGGCGGCGGCGCACGCCGCGATCGACCGCGGCGATTTCCGCCGCGCCGAAAGCGAGCTCGACGAGGCCGACGAGATCGCGCCGGGGCTGCCCGAGATCCGCGAGGCCCGTGCCGATCTGGCGCGCGAGCGCATCGATGCAGAGTGGCGCAACGACGAGATCCGGCAGCTGTCTGCCGCGATCGAAGCCGCGCTGACCCGCAACCGCCTCGACGTCGCGGAGCGCCTGCTCGCCGATGCGAAGCGCCGCCACCCGCGCTTCGCCGGCTGGGCGGGCCTCGAGCGACGTCTCGACCAGGCCAAACGCGCCGCCGGTCCGGGTGACCAGAATGCCCTGCGCAAGCACGTCGCCGACGCGCGCGCCGCGCTCCAGCGCAAGGATCTCGCCGCGGCCGAACGCGCCGTGGCCGAGGCCGAGAAGATCGCGCGCGACGCGCCCGACGTAAAAGCGGTGCGCGCAGATCTCGAGAAAGCGAAGCGCGATGCCGGCAACGACCGCGACAAGGCGGAGCGCCTCCGCAAGCTCGTCGCGGATGCCCGCGCCGCCCTCCAACGCAAGGATCTGGCGGCCGCCGAGCGCGCCGTGGCCGAAGCCGAGAAGCTCGACCACGACGCTGCCGAGGTGAAGGCGGCGCGTGCTGAACTCGAAAAGGCGAAGCGCGACGGCGGCAACGACCGCGACAAGGCGGAGCGCATCCGCAAACTGGTCGCGGACGCCCGCGGCGCCCTGCAGCGCAACGACCTATCCGCGGCCGAACGCGCGGTATCGGAAGCCGAGAAAATCGACCGGGACGCGCCGCCGGTGAAAGCGGTGCGCGCCGACCTCGATAAGGCCAAGCGCGACGCGGCAGGACGCGTCCAGAAGCTCGTCGCCGATGCGCGCGCGGCCCTGCAGCGCAAGGACTTGGCCGCCGCCGAGCGTGCGGTCGTCGAAGCGGAAAAGATCGACCGCGATGCGGCGGCCGTGAAGGCCGTGCGCGCCGATCTCGACGCGGCGAAGCGCGGTGCTCCGCCGCGCTACGACGAGGCGAAGCTAAGCGCGACGTTCTATGCGCGCATCATGGGACAGGTCGGCCAGCAGGTTGCCGTTTACCGCAATGCGGCCGGCCACAAGGCCCTGGCCTACTGCATCGACTGGAGCAAGGTGACGGCGACGGCCGTACCGCCGGGTCCGTTTGGCGTGAACGTCACGCCCGAGAGCGACGCCGCAGCCCAGGCGCGCGCCCTCGCGAACTGCCGCGGCCGTGCGGCACCGCATTGCACATGCACGATCGTCGATGCCGGCGGCCGAAACGCGTTGAAGGTGCCGGCCGCGGTGGTGGAGCGCCTCAACAAGACGCCCTGAGCGGAACGGCGGCGCCGCGCGGATGCGGCGCCGCCCACGCGCTTACTGTACGGTGAAGGCCTTGACGACCGGCGCGTTGCCGATCATCAGCGGCTTGTCCTGCGCCTGGCTGCGCACGCCGAACTCGTAGCGGCCCATGCGGCCGGTGTCGGTGTGCAACATGGCGATGAGCTTGCTGCCCTTCTTCACGCGCTTGGTCAGGCGGACGACGACCTTCTCGGCCATGCCCTTCTTGACGCGGGCGTAGCCGATCGAAGCCGGCGCCACGGGCTTGCCGTCGGCCGTGGTCTCGTGAATCACGACGAAGCCGTCCTGCTCCATCATCACCTTGTCGATGACGACGGCGCCCCGGCGGACCGCCTGGTCGGAAACCGCCAGCTCGGCCTTCGGACCCGGCGGCGGCGGCGGCGGAGCCGCGGCCGGCTTGTCGGTCGAGGCGCAGGCAGAGACGCCGAGCGCCAGCACGGCGAGCCCGGCGAAAGCGAATTTACGCATAGAATCTTCCCCTTCTGTGTTCAGGATTAGCCGTCCGGCGCACCGATCCCCGGGACCGCCGGACATAGGTATAAACACGGGAACGTGATATTTCGTCCAGGGGGAAGCGCGGCGCGTTTGCCGCATCCCAAAACGAAGAAGCGGCCCGCCTCGCCAGGGGGCCGCTTCGCCGTTCAAGCCGAGGTCCAGCCGTCAGTAGCAGATCCAGCCGTAAACCGGATGCGGGTGCGAATAGCAGTTCGGACCCGGATATTGCTGCATGTAGTAGTCGCCGCCGGGGCCGTAATTGTTCCAGCCGCGCCGCGCCTCGGCGATGCCGCCGCTGGACGCCTGCGCCGCCGCCGCGCCCAGCGCGACGACCGCGAACGCCGCGGCGAGAATGATCTTCTTCATGGTGCGAGCCTTTCCGATGTTTCAGCGCGGGCCGCGAAAGGGCGGCCCCGATCTGCCGTGAACTATCTCACAGCAGCCTGAAACCCGCAGTGACAGCGGTCATGTGACCGCCGTCATGCCCCCGAGTTAGAACACGCCCACCGGCTCGAGGCCGAGCTTGTGCTGGCCGTACATCGAGGCGATCGCCTCCCAATCGAGGCTGAGATGCAGCGCGGCTGCGTTGGCGTCGCGCCAGAAGCGCTGCAGCGGCGCGTTGAGATCGCTCGCGGCGGCGCCGTCCTTGGCAAAGAGATCGTTGACGACGGCCACGGACTGCTTGGCGGCGAAGCCCTGGTTGCGGCGGATCGTGATGCGCTCGCCGATCTCGAGCGCCCCGCCCTTGCGCACCTTCTCCTCGGCCGCGACGACGCTGGCCAGCAGCATCGAGAACGCGGATTCGATCGTCGCCGAGGCGTTGCCGATGCGCGACTGGATCAGCGGCGAGCCGGATACCGGCACGAACATGCCGGGCTTCGCGGCACGGGTGCGCGTCTTGGATTGCTCGATGAAGGTTTCGAGCGCGCCCTGCGCCATGCCGAGGATCGGCGAGACCAGCGCGGTCGGGCCGAAGGTCGTGAAGCCGATGCGCGCCATCACGTTGCCGTCGATTTTCTTGCCCGGCACCGTGCCGCCGACGATGTCGGCGAAGCGCACGAGCCGGTGATCGGGAATGAACACCGGCTTGTCGATGCGCACGGTCTTGCTGCCGGTGCCCTGGAGGCCGCTGGTGAACCACGTCTCCTGGTCGACGCGCATGTCGGCGATCGGCACCAGCGCCCAGGTGATGTCGGGCTTGCCGCCCGCGCCCTGCAGCATCGCGCCGAGCATCAGCCAGTCGCTGTTCTCGCAATTGCTGGCGAACGGCCACGCGCCGGCGAGCTTGATGCCGCCCGGCACGATCTCGACTTCCTTGCTCGGGAAATACGAGCCGGCGACGAGCGCGTCGGGATCGGCCCAGACGTCGCGCTGCGCCTCGATCGGGAAATACGACGTCATCCACTGGTAGCAGACGGCGAGCGAGCCGCACCAGCCGGTGCTGCCGCAGGCCGAGCCGAGCTCGAACGCGACCTGGCCCATCTCGGCGGTGCCGTATTCGAAACCGCCGAACGCCGCCGGGCGCACGAGCCGGTGGATCTCGGCCTGCTTCAGCATGTCCATCGTCTCCTTCGAGACGCGGCGGTTCGCCTCGGTCGCGCGCGCGGTAGCGCGGATCGCGGGCTTCATGTCGCGCACGCGGGCGAGCAGGGTCGCGAAATCGGGGCGCTTCGGTTTCGTCGCCAGCGGAATGGTAGCGGCCAGTTGCACGGAACCCTCCATCGTCACGCAGTTTCGCTCGCGCTCGGCTCGATTTTCCGTCTCACCGCGGGGCGCCTGAACAACGTGTTCATCTGGCCCCTCCCACAGCGTCCGCCGCACTCACCGCTCTCGACGTTGCCGCCGGTGTGATAGGAAAACGGCATCAATTCTTTCGGCCGGTTCTCGGCACGGACGCAGCGACGGATCGACTATGAGCACCGCGACGTGGCGGGTCGAATGAAATTCGGAAATGACGCCAATTGCTTCGCGAAATGCGTTTGACGTCGCAGACGGCACGATCGCGTCACCCAATCGGCTGTCGGAGCCGGAGGCGAAACGCACTGCGCATTCTTCGAGCGACGCCGGTGGCGCCGGCGCTGAAGCCGCTTTCTTCTTCGCGCGTTCCCCAACCGCTGCGGCGCGCTCAGAGCCCGTTTACGTCCGCATGGATGCGGATGTCCGCGACCTTGCCGGCGCGGCGGCGCAGCACCGTGCAGGCCTTAATCGTGAACAGCGTGTCGTTATTGCGCGTGTACATCACGGTCGCCTCGGACACGCCGACCTGATCGTTGTTCGTCGACCACGCGCCGGAAATGCTGTGCGACATGCCCTTGATCTGGCTCCACAGCCCGCCGATCGCCGCCTTGTACGCCTCCCTGCCGACGAGAGTCGGATGATTGGCAAAGGTTAGGCGCACGTCGTCGGTGTGCTGCGCAAGCAGCCGGTCCATGTCGAGACTGTCGGCGGCGCGGAAATACTCGAAGATCCAGCGATTGTCGCCGGCGGCGTCGG
>CAZUYG010000057.1:0-10099 GCA_964624265.1 uncultured Candidatus Odyssella sp. | reverse complement strand
GCGATCTGCGTCTCGTGCCGTACGGGCTCGTGGATCCATCCCGCCACGGTTTCCCCGCGGTGCACGAGCGCCACCATCACCGCGAATCCGGTGCGGCCGTGGGCGAAATTGTGCGTGCCGTCGAGCGGATCGATCACCCAGCACCACTCGGCGGCGGCGATGGCGGCACAGGCCTCCGCCTCCTGGCCGCCGCCTTCCTCGCCCACGATGGCCGCGCCCGGGAACAGCGCGCCGAGCTTGTCGGTCAGGATCGCCTGGCAATGGAGATCGGCCTCGGTGACGAGATCGTTGGGGCCGGTCTTCTGGCGGATGTCGCCGGCGCCGAGCGTCTTGAAGCGCGGCATGACGGCAGCGGCGGCGGCCGCGATGACGATCGCGCGGACGGCCTCCGGATCGACCGGGAGCGTCGTCATCAGTGCCGCGTGGCGGCCGCGCCGGTCTCGCGGGCGCGAAAGCGCGCGAGATCGGCGGCGTCCATGCGCACGGTCAGGTGCGCGAATTCCTCGTCGTCGCGGCGGCCGACCACGTCGCCGTGGCGGTAGACCCACGCCAGGCCGGCGCCGTCCTCCAGACGGATCTTCACCTCGACCGTCGAAGCCTGCGCGGAAAGCACGCCGTCGAGCCTGTCGATGAGGATGTCGCAGCCTTCGCCCGTGAGCGCCGAAACCGCGACGCGCGGCGCATTGGATTGCGCGATCTGATTCAGCAGCCGTGCGCGCGCGGCCGGATCGAGGCGGTCGATCTTGTTGAGCACCTCGAACAGGCCGCGTTCGACCTTGTCGCCGAGGCCGAGCTCGCGCAGGACCGCGTGGACGCTCTCGGCCTGCATCTCCGTGTCGGGATGCGCGATGTCGCGCACGTGCATGATGACGTCGGCGCCGATCACCTCTTCGAGCGTGGCGCGGAACGCGGCGACGAGCGTGGTCGGCAGATCGCTGATGAAGCCGACCGTGTCGGAAAAAATCGCCTTCCGGCCCGAGGGCAGCACGCGCCCGCGCATCGTGGGATCGAGCGTCGCGAACAGCAGGTCTTTCGCCAGAACCTCGGCGCCGGTGAGCCGGTTGAACAGCGTGGACTTGCCGGCGTTCGTGTAGCCGACCAGCGCAACGACCGGATGCGGCACGCGCTTGCGCGCCTTGCGCTGGAGGTCGCGCCGGCGCATCACGGTTTCGAGCTCGATCTTGATCTTCGCGATGCGGTCGTCGATGAGCCGGCGGTCGATTTCGATCTGCGATTCGCCGGGGCCGCCGATGAACCCGAAGCCGCCGCGCTGGCGCTCGAGATGGGTCCAGCTCCGCACCAGGCGGCTGCGCTGATACGAGAGATGCGCGAGCTCGACCTGGAGCCGCCCCTCGCTCGTGCGCGCGCGGGCGCCGAAAATCTCGAGGATCAGCGCCGTGCGGTCGATGACCTTGCAGCCCCACGCCTTCTCGAGATTGCGCTGTTGGGTCGGCGAGATCGCGCAATCGAACACGACGAGGCCGACTTCGTTCGCCTTGACCGCCTCGGCGATGCGCGCGACGGCGCCCTTTCCGATATGGGTCGCCGGCACGAGCTTCGCGATGCGCACGGCTTCCTTGCCGAGCACCGTCAGCTCGATTGCGGCCGCGAGGCCGACCGCCTCATCCAGACGCGCCTGGGCGCGCTCCATCGCCGCCGCATCGCCGCGCAGGACGGGATGGACGACGTAGGCGCGCGTCTTCGGCCGGGCGGTCTCGACCGGCTGGCGGCGTTGTTTCTTCGGTTCGTCGTTCAAATGGGGTGTGGATTCCGGCCCTTATTGGGCGGCCGCGGCCGCTTGCTCCGCTTCCGGCTCGAACAGCTGCACCGGCGTGGCCGGCATCACGGTCGAGATCGCGTGCTTGTAGACGAGCTGCGAATGCTGGTCGCGGCGGAGCAGGACGCAGAAATTGTCGAACCAGGTGACGATGCCCTGGAGCTTCACGCCGTTGACGAGGAACACCGTAACCGGCGTCTTCTGCTTGCGAATGTGGTTGAGGAACTGGTCCTGAAGGTTCTGCGGCTTATCGGTCGACATCGCCGTTTTCCTTTTTGGTTGTTGTTGCGGTTCTTCTTGAGGCTTACGGCTGACTGCGCCGCTTGCCAGTTTAAGCCTGCCGGGTTTCATATGGTGAGGCCGCTTTCACGGACAAGGTCTAGTACGTCCGCCAATTGTTTGAGTTGCGCTTCGGGTTTGAGTTGTTTGATCCGATCCTCCTCGCCCATGCCGGGCCCGACCAAAATAGCCATGCAACCGGCGTGCCGCGCGCACTCGACATCGATCGCAGCGTCGCCGATAAACCAAACGTGATTGTAATCCGTTATGTGTAATTCCTGCGTTGCCAGATAAACGGGATCCGGAGCGGGTTTGTCGATTTTCGCGTCGCCGGCGCCGACCAAACGGCCGAAATGCCGGTCCCAGCCCAGTTTGGCGGCTTCCGCGCGCAGCAGCGGCCCCGTCTTGTTGCTCACGACGCCGAGATATAGTCCCTCCCCGGCCAGCGTGCTTGTGACAAATTCGGCCGCCGGCAGCGGGCGGACGGCTTCGAGGTGCTTGGCGCGATACGTCGCGTAGAAAATGTCGCGCGCCTCCGGCCACCGGTCGCCGAACATGCGCGGAAAGCTGTCGCGCAGCGACGCCCGCACGCGGATGCGCGTTTCCTCCAGCGTCCAGGCCGGATGGCCCATCGCGGAAAGCGCGGCGTTGAGCGCGAGGTGGATCGTCCCCCAGGCGTCGACGAGCGTGTTGTCCCAATCGAACAGGATCGCGCGCGGGCGCGGCAGCCGCGTCATGGCAGGTCTGCGTGCGCCTCGTAGAGGCGCTGCAACGCCCGTGTGAGCGGCCCCGGCTTGCCCGACCCGACCGTATTGCCGTCGATCGAGATCACCGGCGTCACCCACGAGGTCGTCCCGGTGATGAACGCTTCTTCGGCCGCGATCGCCTCGGCTCTCGAGAATGGCCGCTCGACGAACCGATAGCCTTCCTTTTCCGCGAGCTGCTTGACGGCCACCCGCGTGATTCCGTTCAGGATGCTGTAGTCCGGCGCGTGGGTAACCAGTTCCTTGGCCTTCGTCGCGATCCACGCGTTGCTGGCCGTGCCTTCGTTGACCATGCCCGCCTCGTCGACGAGCCACGCATCGTAGGCGCCCGCATCGAGCGCCTGCTGTTTCGCAAGCACGTTGGCGGTGAGGTTGATGGTCTTGATGTCGCGCCGCTTCCAGCGGATGTCGGGCTGCGTGACGATCGCAATGCCCTTTTCCATCTGCGCGTAGTTCGGGGCGAGGCGCTTGGCCGTGATGACCAGCGCCGGCACGACGGCTTTCGGGAATGCGTGCCCACGCGGCGCCACGCCACGCGTCACCTGCAGATATACGATGCCGTCGGCGACGCGGTTGCGCCGGATGACCTCGCGCATCGCGTGGCGCAGCGCGGCGCGGCCCATCGGGGCAGCCATGCGCATTTCGCCGAGCGAGCGGTCGAGACGGTCGAGGTGCGGCACTTCGTCGACGAGATGGCCGTGGCGCACGGCAACGACCTCGTAAATGCCGTCGGCGAACTGGTAGCCCCGGTCCTCGACATGAACGCGTGCCGCGCGATGCGGGACGTAACGGCCATTGACGTAAGCGATCCGCGACATGCCTTTCTCACGAGCCCTCTGGATTGCGGCCCCGACCGACGGGGCGCGCCGTGCCGCCGCGAACAGAAATTTCACAGGTGCGGTAGCGATAAAGCTCCCGCCGTTCGCAGGGCGACAATAGACCGGGTTAGGAAAGCACTACCTAAAAGAATTCGAGACCCACGGTAAACAGTTTCTCCACCTTGCGCACCTGGTCGGGCAGCGCGAACAGCACGATACGATCCTTGGCCTCGATGACCGTGTCGCCGCGCGGCATCAGCACCGCGTCGCCCCGTACGATGGCGCCGATGATGATACCGCGATCGAGCTTGATCTCCTCGAGCCGCTTGCCGGAGATCGCCGAGGTGTCGAGCGCCTCCGCCTCGAGCAGCTCGCCCACGCCGTCGCGCAGCGAATGCGCGGCGCGGATCCGTCCGCGGCGCAGGTGCTGGAGGATCGTCGAAACGGTGATCGCGCGCGGGCTCACCACCGCGTCGATGCCGAGCGTGTTGATGATCGTCTGGTAGTAGAGCGTGTTGATCAGCGCGATCGTGCGCTTGCAGCCGCGCCGCTTGGCGAGCAGCGAGGCGAGCACGTTCACTTCGTCGTGGTTCGTGACGGTGATCAGCGTATCGACCCGCTCGAGGTTCAGCTCGTCGAGGATTTCGCTGTCGAGCACGTCGCCCTGCACCACGGTCGTCTTCGCGAGCAGGGCCGCGACGTGCCGCGCGCGGTCTTTCCCGGTTTCGACGATCTTGAGGCTGATGCCGCTGTCCTTGCCCTCGACCTCCTGCGCCAGGTAGAGGCCGATGTTGCCGCCGCCGACGATGACGACGCGGTTGGCCTCCGGCTCCTCGTGGCCGAACGCCGCGAGCGCGCGCGTCAGATGCGATTCCTCGGCGATGAAATAGACCTCGTCGCCGACGAGGATCACGTCGTCGGGCGTCGGCACGATCGTCTTTCCGTCGCGCACGATCGTCACCACGATCAGGTGCAGATCGGGGAACAGCGCGGTGAGCTGGCGCAGCGGAGTCGACACGATCGGACAGTTGGCCTCGATGCGCGTTCCGATCGCGCGCACCCGCCCGCCCGCGAGCGAGAGCGTGTCGAACGCGCCCGGCACGCGCAGGCGCTGCCGGATCGCGCGCGCCACCTCGATCTCGGGCGAGATCGACACGTCGATCGGCATGTGGTCGTGCTCGAACAGCTTCGACCATTGCGGGTCCAGATAGGATTGCGCGCGCACGCGCGCGATCTTCACCGGCACGTCGAACAACGCGTGCGCGATCTTGCACGCGATCATGTTCACTTCGTCGGAATAGGTGACGGCCACGATCATGTCGGCGTCGCGGGCGCCGGCGCGCTCGAGCACGTCGGGGTGCGAGGCGAATCCGGCGATGGCGCGGAAATCCTCGGCCTCGCCGATCTTCTGGATCAGCTCGGGCGCCTTGTCGATGACGGTAACGCGGTTGTTCTCGGCGGCCAGGTGCCGGGCGATGGTGAGCCCGACCTGCCCCGCTCCGCAAACGATGACCTGCATGGCCTGGCGATGCCGCGCGCGGGCGCGGGCCTACGCGTCGTAGCTGCGCGCGCGGGCTTCGCCGCGTTCGGCGTCGGCGACCCCGAGCAGCTTCAGCTTGCGGTGCAGCGCGGAGCGCTCCATGCCGATGAACACGGCGGTGCGCGAGATGTTGCCGCCGAAGCGCGCGATCTGCGCCATCAGATATTCCCGCTCGAAGGCCTCGCGCGCTTCGCGCAACGGCATGGTCATGATCTCGGCCGACTTGTCGAGGCGCGGCAGCGGCGGCTCGGCGCCGATGATCTCGGGGGGCAATTGGCGCGCGGAAACGACATGCGTCTCGCTGGACGGAGTCATGATCAGCAGCCAGTCGATCACGTTGCAGAGCTGGCGCACGTTGCCGGGCCAGGAATAGGCCTGGAACGCGGCGATCGCATCCTCGCCGAGCACGCGCGCCGGCAGGCCCGCCCGCTGCGCGGCCGCCGCCATCAGGTGGCGGGCCAGGGCCGGGATATCCTCGCGCCGGCTGCGCAGCGACGGCACGTCGATCGGCACGACGCGCAGGCGATAGAGCAGGTCCTCGCGGAAGCGGCCCTGCTCGATGAGCGCGTTGAGGTCCTTGGCGGTGCTGGCGATCACGCGCACGTCCACCTTGCATGGCTCCGAGCCGTTGACGCGGCGCACCACCTGGTCCTGCAGCACGCGCAGGAACTTGCCCTGCGTCTCGATCGGCATGTCGCCCACTTCGTCGAGCAGCAGGGTGCCGCCATGCGCCTCCTCGAGCGTGCCCACCTTGCGCAGCGGGCCGTCGACGCCGAACAGCTCGGCCTCCATGCGGTCCGGGTGCATCGTCGCGCAGTTGAGGACGACGAAGGGCCCGTCGCGGCGCAGCGAGCGCGCATGGATCAGGCGCGCCACCACTTCCTTGCCGGCGCCGGCCGGGCCGGTGATCAGCACGCGGCTGTTCGTCGGCGCCACGCGCTCGATCATCTGGTTGACCTGCACCACGGCCGGCGAATTGCCGACGAGGTTCCAGTCGACTCCGGCGCGGAACTTCAGCTCCTCGTTCTCGCGGCGCAGGCGCGCCGCCTCCACCGCGCGCTGGCAGACGACCAGCAGGCGGTCGGTCTTGAACGGCTTCTCGAGGAAATCGTAGGCGCCCTTCCGGATCGCCGAAACCGCGAGCTCGACCGTCCCGTGGCCGCTGATCATCACGACCGGGACCGAAGGATGCTCCGCGCGAATCGCGTCGAGCACGCCCATGCCGTCGATGCGGCTGCCCTCGAGCCAGATGTCGAGCAGCACGAGCGACGGCCGGCGCATGCGGATCGCGGCGAGCGCGGAATCGGCATCGCCGGCCACGCGCGTCTCGTAGCCTTCGTCCTGCAATGTATCGGCGATGATCGTGCGGATATCTGCTTCGTCGTCGACGATCAGAATCTCTTGCGCCATGCGCTCCCACCAGTGTGCGGCCCCGACTGTCCCCGTGGGGCCACGCTCGCCATCATCCTATTCCGCCGCCTCGCCGCGCGCCACAGGAGTTTCGCCGCCGCTCGCCGCGGCCGCGGCGGGCCAGACCAAAGCGACGCGCGCGCCGCCCTCGGGCCGATTTTCCATTTTCAGCTCGCCGCCGTGATCCTCCATCACCTTGCGCGCGATCGCGAGACCGAGCCCGGTGCCGCGCGCGCGCGTGGTGACGTAAGGCTCGCTCAGGCGCGGCAGCAGATCCACCGGCAGTCCCTTGCCGTTGTCGAGCACGGCGATCGCCGCCTTCCCGCCGTCGTGTTCGATCCGGACCTCGATGCGGCCTTTCTTGCGCGGGCCGCCGGTCTCGCCGTCCGCATTCGGTTCGAGAATCGCCGCCGCGGCGTTGCGCAGCAGGTTGGTGAGCGCCTGGCCGATCAGCCGCCCGTCGCACGGCACCGCGAGCCGCGCCGGCGGCGCCGCCAGCGAATATTCGATCTCGGGATGCGCGTTCCGTTCGAGGAACAGGGCGTGGTTCGCCACGTCGCGCAGATCTTCGTTGCGGATCACCGGCACGGGCATGCGCGCGAAACTCGAGAACTCGTCCACGAGGCGTCCGATGTCGCCGACCTGGCGGATGATCGTCTCGGTATACGTCTTGAACGTGTCGGGATCGGTCGTGATCTGGCCGAGATATTTGCGGCGCAGCCGTTCGGCCGAAAGCTGGATCGGCGTCAGCGGATTCTTGATTTCGTGCGCGATGCGGCGCGCGACGTCGGCCCAGGCCGCCTTGCGCTGCGCGGATTGCAGCTCGGTGATGTCGTCGAAGGTGACGACGAAGCCCACCAGCTCCTCGCGCACGCGTTCGGCCGCGATGCGCGCGAGCAAAGTGCGCGTGCGGCCCATGCGGAGGATCTGGATTTCGCGGTCGTGGAGCCGGTCGGGCCGGTCCATCGCCGCCTGCGCCAGTTCGGCCATCTCCGGAACGGCGTCCGCGATCGGATCGCCGATGCGCGCTTGCAGGTTCGTCGCCAACAGGTCGGCGGCCGAGCGGTTCGGCAGGTTGATGCGGCCGCGCATGTCGAGGCCGATCACGCCGGCGGAGACGCCCGAGAGAACGGTCTCGGTGAATTCGCGCCGCGCATCGAGCTGCTTGTTCGCCTCGATGAGCTGCTCGCGGTTGCGCGCGAGCTGCGCCGTCATGCGGTTGAACGATCGCGCGAGACTGCCGAGCTCGTCGTCGGCCCGGCGCGGATTGACCCGCACGTTGAGCTCGCCGGTGCCGACCCGCTCCGCCGCCGTGATCAGGTCGCCGATCGGGCGCACGAGCTGGTTGGCGATCATGAAGCCGAGCCAGATCGCGGCGAGCAGCAGCAGCAGCGAGACGCCGCCGAACAGCAGGTAGAACGAGAGCTGCACGCTCGAACGCTGGCCTTCGAGGCGCACGTAATCGTCCACCGCGTGGCGGAGCTGGCCGACATGGCGCACGAGGTTCACGTCGAGCGGGCGCTCCGCCACGATATACACGTCGGAATCGACATAGATCGCCAGGCGGGCCATCGCGCGCAGCACGTTCGAGCGCGCCGTGATGACCGTCACCTCGTTGTCCTTGAGCCGCGATATCGTTCCCTCGAGATCGCGCGCGTAGTCGATGCCGAGGCTCAGCCCCGAATCGACCAGCACGCGCCGGTTCCCGTCGAACACGTAGACGCCGCTGATCCCGCGTTCCTTCGCCTGCGAGAGGACGTAAGGCCCTAGCAGCCGCGGGTTCGCCATCAGCTGGATCGCGGCCTTGTTCACGTCGTCCGCCAGCGCTTGCAGGTCGCTGCGCGCCTGATCGTATTTTTCCGCCAGATAGGAATCGGTGATCGCGAGCGATTCGCGCAGCGCGGTACCGACCCGGTCGCTGAACCAGGCCTGGATGCCGAAATTGAAGAACAGGGCCGAGAACACGGCGACGATGATCGCCGGCGTCACCGCCAGGAGGCCGAACAGCAGCACGAGACGCGCATGAAGCCGCGAACCCGCGCGCCCTTTCCGCCGTTCGACCCAGAGCCGGACGATGCGCTGCGCGACCAGCATGGCCAGCGGCAGCAACAGCACGAGATCGACGATGATCAGAGCCAGAAGGGTCTTCGGGTCGGGCCCGAACGGCGGCGAGCCGGTGAGCGCGATGTAGGTCGCGATGCCCGACGCGATGGCGGCGAAGGTGAGCGCGAGCGCGAGATTGCGCGTGAGCCGGTGCCGCTGCGCCCACACATAGAGCCGCGTCCAGCGGTTATACGTGACGTTCGCCTGCGGTTGCTCGGCGGGGCGCGCGGTCAGGGGGCACCTGGCGTTGAAGGATCGCGATCGGCCGGCATTTTACGACGGCGCCGAGTCCCGTGTCCAACGCCTTGAATCTCAAATATAAACGTCGCGGCCTCGGGCAAGCTGCCGCGAGGCCGCGCTTCCGGCTGCTGGCGCTGCGCGCGATCAGGCCAGATGCTTCTTGAAATGCGCCACCGTGCGCTCCCACGCGACCTTCGCCTGCGCCTCGACGTAGCGCGGCGTCGAGTTGTTGTGGAACCCGTGCTGGGTGCCCGGGTAGAAATGCGCCTCGTAGCGCGTTCCGGCAGCCTTCAATGCAGCTTCGTAGGCCGGCCACATCGAATTGATGCGCTCGTCGTTTTCGGCGTACTGGATCAGCAGTGCGGCCTTGATCGCTGGAACCTTCGCGGTCTCGGCGGCGGCGCCATAGAACGGCACGCCGGCCTGCATGTCGGCGCCGAGCTCGGTCGCGAGCCAGTTCGTCGTGCCGCCGCCCGAACAGAAGCCGGTGACGCCGAGCTTCTTGTTCGAAAGCGCGTGGGCCTTGAGCCAGCGCGCGCTGTTCAGCATGTCGACGCGCAGTTTGGCCTGATCGAGCTTGGCCTGGAGCGCACGGCCGTCGTCGTCGTTGCCGGGGTAGCCGCCGAGCGGCGTGAGGCCATCCGGCGCCAGCGCGAGGAAGCCAGCGGCTGCGGCGCGGCGCGCGACATCCTCGATGTAGGGATTCAGCCCGCGATTCTCGTGGATCACGAGCACGGACGGAAAAGGCCCCGCTCCGCTCGGCTGAACGAGATAGCCGCGCATCTTGCCGGAGTTGCCGCCCGGCGAATCATAGGCGACGTATGTCGCCTTGATGCGCGGATCGGTGAATGAGATCGTCTGCGCCTTCGCGTATTGCGGCAGCAGCGCGTTTGCCATCGCGAGGCCGCCGACAGTCACGACCGCGGCGCGCGCGAGGAATGTGCGCCGGTCGATCCGCCCGTGGCAGTACTCGTCGTAGAGCGCGAAGACGCGCCGGTCGATGTCGGCCTGCGTCAGTTCCGGAGTCGCTTCGGACGCAATCTCGTTCTGATCGTCGAGCATGGCCATGCCTCCCAGGAATGGAGGCAGCACTCTAGGGCCGGCCGGGTCCCTGCGGAATCGTGGAAACCCGCGATCACGGATTATTTAACCCCGCGCATCACCTCGA
>CAZUYG010000056.1:0-10124 GCA_964624265.1 uncultured Candidatus Odyssella sp. | reverse complement strand
ATGCCGAACCGACCCCCGGACCGTAGCGGCGCTTTCCCAGCTTGCCGGCCTCGGGCTCGGGCGTCTCGTACAGCGGCGGCGCCTGATGGACGCGCAGCTTGTAGCCGCCCTCGAACTGCTCGCCGAGCCGTTTCAAGAACGCGCCGTCGGTGTAGAGCCGCGCGACCTCGTATTCGTCCTTGTAGGCCATGAGCTTGAACGCGTAACGCGCGACGGCCTCTGCCAGCGACGTCGATCCCGGCACGCGCTCGGCCTCGGCCTTGCGCACGCGCTCGACCAGCGCGCGGTAGCGGGCGGCGTAAGCGGCGTTCTGATAGGCGGTCAGGAACTCGGCGCGCCGGGCAATGGTCTCATCCAGCGTGCGCGGGCCGGCAGGCGGCGCCGCCTTGGCGACCCGTTCCACGGACGCGAGATCGACGGCGGCGCGGCGGCCCCAATCGAACGCGCGGAGGTTCATGTCCACCGCCGCGCCGTTGAGCTTCACCGCGTGCTCGATCGCCTCGCGGGACAGCGGCACGAGACCTTTCTGCCAGGCGAAGCCGGCCATGAACATGTTGGCCGCGATGCTGTCGCCCATGAGCGCGACCGCGAGCTTGGTGGCCGGTATGAAGTCCGAATGCGCGGCGTCGAGGCGGCCCTCGAGGCGCGCGCGCATCGCGTCGCTCTCGAACGGCTTGTCCCAGTTCTGCACGAACTCGCCGGTGCGCGCCTCTTCGAGGTTCACGACCGCGCGCGTCTCCGGCGCGAGCTTGCCGAACGCATCGGGCATCGTGGAGGTGACGATATCGCAGGCGATCAGCGCTTTGGCCGAGCCGCTGGCCATCTGCGGCGAGTGCAGCGCCACGCGGTCCTTGGCGAACACGATCTGGCTCAGCACCGGGCCGTTCTTCTGGGAGAGGCCCACGACATCCGAAACCGAGCAGGCGCGGCCTTCGAGATGAGCGGCCATGCCGAAGATCGCGCCGATGGTGACGACGCCGGTTCCGCCGATGCCGGTGACGAGGATCGGCCACGGCGACTCGAGCGCGGGCAGCTTCGGCTCCGGCAGCGCGACTTTCGCGGCATCCGCGCCGCTGCCCTTGTATTTGCGCACCTTGCCGCCGACGACGGTGACGAAGCTCGGGCAGAAGCCCTTGATGCAGGAATAGTCCTTGTTGCAGTTCGACTGGTCGATGCGGCGCTTCGTGCCGAACTCGGTCTCGACCGGCTGCACCGAAATGCAGTTGGAAACGCGGCCGCAATCGCCGCAGCCCTCGCACACCAGCTCGTTGATGAAGATGCGCTCGGGCGGATCGTAGTAGGTGCCGCGCTTGCGGCGGCGGCGCTTCTCGGCCGCGCAGGTCTGGTCGTAGAGCAGAACGGTGACGCCCGGAACCGCGCGCAGCTCTTTCTGCACCGAGTCGAGCTCGTCGCGGTGGCGGAGCGTCACGCCCGGCGCCCAATCCGTGCCGATCGGATATTTCTCGATGTCGTCGGAAACGACGACGATGCGCGCCACGTTCTCCGCGTGAATCTGCCGCGTGATCTGCGGCACGGTCAGCGGCCCGTCCATCGGCTGGCCGCCGGTCATCGCGACCGCGTCGTTGAACAGCAGCTTGAACGTGATGTTGACCTTGGCCGCGACCGCGGCGCGGATGCCGAGGCTGGCCGAGTGGTAATACGTGCCGTCGCCGACGTTCTGGAACAGATGCGGCGAGTCGGTGAACGGCGCGATGCCGATCCACTGCGTGCCTTCGCCGCCCATCTGCGTGAAGGCCACGGCGCGGCCGGTCCAGATCGCCATCGAGTGGCAGCCGATGCCGGCCGCGGCGATGCTGCCGTCCGGCGTCACGGTCGAGGTGTTGTGCGGACAGCCCGAGCAGAAGAAGGGCGTGCGCGCGTGCACCGGCGGCAGCTTCGCGGGCAGGCGCGCGGCGATCGCGGCGCGGCGGGCGCGCATGTCGGCATGATCCGCGAAGCGCAGGATGCGCGCGGAGAGGGCGAGCGACACCTGATTCGGTTCGAGCTCGAGGCAATCCGACAGCAGCTCGGCGCCGGCCTCGTCGCGCTTGCCGACGAGGCGCGGGCGCACCGCGCGGTCGTAGAGGATCGTCTTGATCTGGTCCTCGATGAAGCCGCGCTTTTCCTCGACGACGAGGATCTCCTCGAGGCCGTCGGCGAAGCGCGCGATCGTGCCGGTCTCGAGCGGCCAGACCATGCCGAGTTTCAGCACCCGCAGGCCGAGCGACGCGCACGCCGCGGCGTCGATGCCGAGCTCGGTCATCGCTTGCTCGAGATCGAGCCACGATTTGCCCGAGGCGACGATGCCGAGCCGCGCCTTGGGGCTGTCGTAGACGATGCGGTCGATGCCGTTGGCGCGCGCGAAGGCCTGCGCGGCGGGCAGCTTCACGTGCTTGAGCCGCCATTCCTGCGGAATGCGGTCGTCGGGCCAGCGCGCGTGCACGCCGTCGGGCGGCATCGCGAATTCGTTCGGCAGCGCGAAGGGCGGGCGGTCGGGATCGATCACGATCGTGCCCGAGGCGCTGATGTTCGAATCGACGAGCTTGAACGCGACCCAGAGGCCGGAATAGCGCGACAGCGCATATCCGAACAGGCCGAGGTCGATGAACTCCTGCGGGTTGGCCGGGGCCAGCACCGGGATCATCGCGTCCATCATCGCGTATTCGCTCTGCGACGTGGTGGACGTCGATTTCTGCGCGTGGTCGTCGCCGATCACGCAAAGCACGCCGCCGTGTTTGGCCGTTCCGGCGTGGTTCGCGTGCTTGATGGCGTCGCCGGCGCGGTCCACGCCCGGCGACTTGCCGTACCACATCGCGAAGACGCCGTCGTATTTCGGCTTCGGATAGAAGTGGATCTGCTGCGTGCCCCACACCGACGTGGCGGCGATGTCTTCGTTCAGGCCCGGCTGGAACTTGATCGCGAGCGGTTCGAGGAATTTCCGCGCGCGCCAGATCTCGAAATCGAGCGCCGCCAGCGGCGAGCCGCGATAGCCGGAGATGAAGCCGCCGGTGTTGAGGCCGGCGGCGCGGTCGCGCTGCGCCTGCAGCATCATGAGCCGCACGATCGCCTGCGTCCCGTTCATGTAAACGGGGCCGCGGTCGCGCTTGTACTTGTCGTCGAGGGAAACGGAGAGGTCGAGCATGCCTACGCGCCAATGTGCGGCGCTATCTTGCTCCGGCGGCCGCCGCCGCCGCAAGGCGCGGGGCCGGCGCCTCGCGAATGGGGATATGCACGGCCGCGGCGAACACGCCGAGCGCGATGTTGAGCCACCAAACGATGTCGTAGGATTTGTAGAGGTCGAACAGCATCCCGCCGAGCCAGACCCCGAGGAATCCGCCGACCTGATGGCTGAAAAACGCGATGCCGAACAGCGTCGCCATCCAGCGCAAGCCGAAAAATTGGGCAACGAGCCCCTGCGTGAGCGGCACGGTCGAGAGCCACAGCAGGCCCATGATCGCGCCGTAAACCATGGCATTCGCCGGCGCCAGCGGCAGCAGGATGAAGGCGACGGTGGCGAACGAGCGGACCAGATAGATGCCCGCGAGCCAGAGCCGCTTGTGGTGCGGCCATCGGCCGCCGATGACTCCGGCCAGGATCGCGCCGACGACATTGGCGAGGCCGACCATCGCCAGGGTCCAGCTCGCCACCCATGGCGGCATGCCCTGATCCGAGAGGTAGGACGGCAGGTGGTTGACGATGAAGAACAGCTGAAAGCCGCAGACGAAGAAGCCGGTCACGGTCAGCACGTAGGACCGGTGGCCGAACGCTTCGCCAAGCGCGGCCGTCAGCTTCTGGTCGGCGACGCCGGCCGGCGGCCGCCCGTTCGCGCGCACGACGAAGGCGAACGGCAGCATCGTGAGCGCGATCGCGCCGAGCAGAATTGCCGCCGTGTGCCAGCCATAGGCGCTGATGAAGCCCTGGCCGAGCGGCAGGAACAGGAACTGGCCAAGCGAAGTGAAGGCGGAGCAGAGGCCGACGACGAGGCTGCGCCGCTCCGGCCGGATCATCCGCGCCAGCACCGCGATCACGATCGTGAACGACGTGCCGGCGAGGCCGATGCCGACCAGGGCGCCGGCCGTGAGGTACATGTGCCACGGCTCGGACGAATAGGCCATCAGCGCGAAACCGGCGGCGTAGAAAATCGTGCCGGTCGCGAGCACGCGGGCCGAGCCGAACTTGTCGGCGATGGCGCCGGCGATCGGCACGCTGGCACCCCAGATCAACATCTGAAGGGCGACCGCGAGCGCGAAGATTTCCCGGCCCCAGCCGAGTTCCTGGGAGATCGGCGAGAGGAACAGGCCGGTTCCCGCGCGGATGCCAAATGCGATCAGGCTCAGGATGAGCCCGCTGGCGACGATCAGCGCCGGCGTGCGCCAGCTTCGGGCGGCCGCGGTGTTCATGCGGCGGCCGCGGCGAGACGCGGCGCCGGCGCCTCGCGGATCGGGAGATGGACGATCGCCGCGGCGATGCCGAGCGCCACGCTCAGCCACCACACGACGTCGTAGGTGCCGTAGGCATCATAGAGCCTGCCGCCGAGCCACACGCCGATGAAGCTTCCGACCTGGTGCGAGAAGAAGACGAAGCCGAACAGCATCGCCATGTAGCGCATGCCGAAGAACTGCGCGACCAGGCCCGAGGTGAACGGCACGGTGGAGAGCCACAGCAGACCCATCGCCGCGGCGAACGCGTAGACGGTCAGTTCCGTCGTCGGCAGAAGCACGAACGCCGTGATAGCCATCGATCGCAGGATGTAAATCGCGGCCAGCGAAAGCCTCTTGCTGTATCTGGCCCCGATGAATCCGGCGCCGATGCTCCCGACGATGTTGAACAGGCCGACGAAGGCCAGCGCCCGCGCGGCAGTTTCGGGCGGCAGCCCCTTGTCGGCGATATAGGCCGGCAAATGCACGAGAATGAAAGCCACGTGGAAGCCGCACACGAAGAATCCGGCGACGAGCAGATTGTAGCTCCTGAGGCTGAACGCCTCGCCGAATGCCTCGCGCACGGTCTGGTCGCGCATGCCCGGCGCCGGCGCGCCTTTGCCGGTCACGGTCGCGGAGAGCGGGATCACGAGCAGCACGATCGCCGCCAGCAAGAGCAACGCCGTGTGCCACCCATACGCTTTCAAGAAAGCCTGGCCGAGCGGCACCATCGTGAACTGTCCGATCGAGCCGGACGCCGTGGCGATGCCCATCACCAGCGTGCGCCACTTGGGCGTCACCTTCCGGGCAATCGTCGCCATGACGATCATGAACGAGGCGAAGGCGGTGCCGAGGCCGACGAGGACGCCGGCCGTCATGTGCATCTGCCAGGGCTCGGACGAGTATGACATCAGCGCAACGCCGCCGGCGTAGATGGCCGCGCCGACGACGAGCACGCGGGCCGAGCCGTATTTGTCGGCCAGCATGCCGGCGAACGGCTGCGCCGCGCCCCAGACGAGGTTCTGGATCGCGATCGAAAGCGCGAACACCTCGCGGCCCCAATGCAATTCGGCCGAGATCGGCTGCAGGAACAGCCCGAACCCCGCGCGCGCGCCGAACGACACGATTCCGATCAGGCAGCCGCAGAACACGATGACGCCGATGGGGAGGCGCCACGCGGAGGGGACGAAGCTCATGAACGTTTCCTGGCCCGAAGACGGAGAACGCGGGTATTTACCCGGATAGTAGGTTGCAAGGTCGATAGGGACAACCTGCGCCGCGCATGCGCGCCATGCGGAGCGGATTCGTATCGAGACAAGTCAGCCGCAAAGGACCGCGGACGCTAGAAGAGCGGCCGCGCCGGCACACGCGATCGTTTCTCGCGCGACGGGTGAGGCACGCTCACCTATGACGGCAGTCAGCCGACGCCGAGCCGATTGCGCAACTCGAATTTCTGTACCTTGCCCAGCGATGTGCGCGGCAGCGGGCCCTCGAGGAACAGGACGTCGCGCGGATGCTTGAATCGCGCGAGCCTGTTCTGGAACAGGCCGATCACCTGTTCTTTCGTCATCGTGCAGCCAGGCTTCAGCACCACGCACGCCACCGGGATCTCGCCCCAGCGCTCGTCGGCGCGGCCGATCACGGCAAATTCGGCAATATCGGCGCAATCGGCGAGGACATTCTCCAACTCGGCGGGATAGATGTTCTCGCCGCCGGAGATGATCATGTCCTTCTTGCGATCGTCGACGTAGTAGAAGCCTTCCTCGTCGCAATGCGCGACGTCGCCGGTCTTGAACCAGCCGTCGGGGTCGAACGATTCGCGCGTGGCCTCGGGGTTGCGCCAATACTCCTTGAGGAGCGCCGGCCCGCGCAGCCAGATCTCGCCGCGCTCGCCCTGCTTCACGTCGCGGCCGGCATCGTCGACGAGCCGTGCCTCCATGTAGGGCACGGCCTTGCCGGCGGAGACGCTTTTGCGCCGTCCATCGGCGATCGACGAGGCGATGGCGGTCGGCCCGGTCTCGGTCATGCCGTACACCTGGTTGAACGGCACGCCGCGGTCGGTCCACGGCCGGATCACCGCCTCGGGCACGACCGACGAGCCGCCGCACACGCATTTCAGGCACGAAATGTCCGTCTTCGCGAAATCGGGGTGCGCGATCAGCGCGCCCGAGACGGCGGGCACGGCAAGCAGCAGCGTGGGCCGGCTCTTCGCAATTTCCGCCAGAACCGCGCCGGGTTCAAAGCGGCGCTGGATCGTCACCGTGGCGCCCCAATGCACGGCCGGCGTCGTCTGGATGTGCATGCCGCCGGCATGGAACATCGGGATCGCCGTGAGCACGTGATCCTGCGGCGTCAGCTCGAACACGTAGCCCGAATTGATCGCGTTGTAGAACACGCCCTCCTGCGTGCGCACCGAGCCCTTGGGTTTGCCGGTGGTCCCGGACGTATATTTGATCTCGCACGGCGTCTTGAGGTCGCGCTTCGCGTCCGGCGAGAGCGGCGCATGCGCGGCGACCATGTCTTCGTAATCGATCCAGCCGGGCCCGTGCCGCGCGGCGCCGCGATAGGCGACGTAGCGGAGATGCTCGAACTGGCTGCGGATTCGCTCGACGTGATCCCAGTATTCGGCCTCGACGAGCAGAGCCGCCGGCGCCGCGTCGCCGAGCTGATAGGCGTGCTCCGACGGCGTGAGCCGCCAATTGAGCGGCACGATCATCGCCCCGATGCGCGCGCAGGCAAAGAACAGCGCCAGCAGGTCGGGCGAGTTGAGCCCGAGATGCGCGACGCGATCGCCCTCGCCGATCTTGAGCTCGTTGCGCAGCGCGGCGGCGAGCCGGCCGACGCGATCCTCGAATTGCGCGTTGGTCCAGTCGCCACGCTCGAAGCGCAGCGCGGTGCGCGACGGCGCCCAGTGCGCGCGGTGCGCGATCCAGTTGGAAATGTCCATGCCGCGATCCCCCGCCGGCGTGCCGCGCTATTTCTCGCCGGGCTCGAACAGGCTTTCGCGGCCCATGCGCTCGAGGCAGATCTCGGCGGTCCAGGGCAGCATCAGCGAGCCGCAGCGGCTGTCGCGATAAAGCCGTTCGATCAGGAAATTCTTGAAGATCGAGCGGCCGCCGCAGACGCGCAGGCCGAGCTGGCAGATTTCGTTCGCGTGCTCCATCACCGTGAACTGACACGCATAGGCGCGCAGGCGCTCCTCCTTGGTCGGGTTCATCCGCGCCTCGTGCATGATCTTCCACCACAGCGCCTTGGATTGCTCGAGTTTGATGCGCATCTGGGCAATCGCCATCTGCTTGGCCGCGCTGTGGCGCGCGCCGCCGGCGGGAGGCGCGCCCTCCACCTCGCCGCGCAGATAGCCGACCGTGAAGTCGAACGCCGCCTGCGAAACGCCGAGATAGGAGGGCGTCAGCGACACGAACATGTGCGGCCACTTAACGGCCGCCTGATAGTAAATGCCCGGCGGCATCAGCATGTTCTCTTCGGGAACGAAGACGTCCTTGAACTCGAGCGAGCGCGAATCGGTGGCGCGCATGCCGAGCACGTCCCAGCCGCCGAACACCTGCACGCCCTTGGCCTTGGAGGGAACCGCGATCAGCACGGTGTTCTTGACGTCGTGCATCCCGTCCTTGTCTTCCTCGGTGCAGACCACGGCGTAGTAGTCGGCGTAGCCGGCGAGCGAGGCGAAATGCTTCGTCCCGCTCACGATGTAGCCGCCGTCCACGCGCTTCGCCGCGGTGCCGAACGGCGCGCGGCCCGCCGCCGCCGCGCTGTTGGGTTCGGAGAAGGGCTGCGCGAAGATGGCGCCCTGATTCACGACCTTGTCGTAGATCTTCGCCCGGTTCGCTTCGTGCTTCTTCTTGGCCTCGGCGGGCAGATCGAAATCGTCGACGATGACGCTCGACCACATCATCGTGGCCGCGTGCATGTTGAAAGTGAGGGCGGTCGCGCCGTCCCAGCGCGCGAGCTCGGCGCTGAACACGCCGTAGTCCAAGTAGCTGCCGCCGAGGCCGTCGTAGCGCGACGGCACGTTCACGGCATGCAGCTTGTGTTTCTTGAGGTCCGCATAGTTCTCGACCGGAAACTTCCCGTCCGCGTCGTTGGCGAAGCCGCGCCGCTGGAATTCGGGGCCCATGGCCCGCACCGCATCGACGAAGCGGCGCTGGTTGGCATTGAGCGGCGAGAACATGTCGGCGACGGCGGGCATGGCAGGTCTCCGGTCAGGGGATATTGGCGAGAAATTCGTCGAGAACGGCGGCGAACTCGGCCGGCCGCTCGAAATTGGCGAGGTGGCCGGCGCCGGGGATGCAGCGATAGACGGCGGCGGGAATGCGCTCGGCCATGCGCTCCATCGTCTTGGGCGGCGCGAGCCTGTCGTGCTCCGCGGCGAGCGCGAGCGTGGGGCAGGCGATGCGCGCGAGATCCTCGCGCCGGTCGAACGTCACGATGCATTCGAGCGCGGCGCGATAGGCGGCTTCGGGAATCGCGCCCATGCTCGCGATCGCGTGGCGGCGCGCGCCTTCGGGCGGACTGGGCCCGAACAGGCCCTTCGTCAGCTCCTCGGCGATCTCCGGCATCTTTTTGCCGGCATTCAGCGGGGCGAGGCGGTCGGCGAGGAACGCGTTCTTGAACGTGTCGTCCTTGCCGCCGAAAGCGGCGCTGGTCGCGAACAGCACGAGCCCGGAGATACGCTGTGGGAAGCGCGCCGCCGTCTCCTGCGCGATCATGCCGCCCAGCGAATGGCCGACGAGCACGGCTTTCTCGGCCCGCTCGGCATCGAGCACGGCGATCACCGCCTGCGCGAGCGCCTCGAAGGTGAGCGGCTGGATCGGCGGCGATGCGCCGTAGCCCGGCATGTCCCATGCCAGCGCGCGCCACGCTTTCGCGAGCCGCGGCAGATCGGCCGCGAAAGATCCGCGGTTCCCGCCGATTCCGTGCAGGAACAACACCGTGCGCGGGCCCGTGCCCGCGGCGGCGTAAGCCGGCGTCGGAACGCGGAGCGACATCACGCCGGGCGGCTCATGCGAGCGGGGCCTGCAGCACGCCGTCTTTCACGACGGTCTGGTTGTCGAGCGTCACCGTGCAGTTGCGCATGGGCAGGTCGAAATGGCCGAGCGTGTGGCGGCCGGCCACCTCGTTGGCGCCGGTGGAGTAGAGGAAATTGCCGGCGAAGGCGCGCAGCTCGATGCCGTTGAAATCGCGCTTGTCGTAGAACGGCAGGCTGTCCCAGCGCGCGCCCGGGTTCATGCCCCAGCCGACATGGCTGACGGCATAGGCCTCGCGGTCGCCCCACGCCGCAATGTAGCTGCGGAACAGCTCGCCATCGAGGCCGTCGCCGTCCACCTTCGTCACGTAGTCGTTCTCGATCGTCAGCGTCACGGGCGTCTCGAGATAGCGCTTGAACGTCAGGTTCGCGTCGCCGGGCGCCATGACGAGGCGGCCGCTCGTCGTGTTCTTCGCGGGGAAGCAGAGGCACAGCCCGCCCGGCCAGTGCGTGAACGTGCCGGGGCGCTTCGTGAAGCCCCACACGCCGCCGACCACGGCCTTTTCGAGCGCCACCGTGAGATCGGTGCCGGCCGGCGAGGTGACGCGCATCTGCTTCGCGCCGCGCAGCATCTTCATGCCCGCCTTCACGCGGTCTTCGAGCGCGGCGTCGGGCGCCAGGCGCTCCAGCGCGTCGGGGTGCTCGTTCGATATGTAGAGCCC